>NZ_JBKFBF010000100.1:0-315 GCF_053346035.1 Methylobacterium sp. A54F
CGACCATTTGATCTTCCCGTTCACGCCGTCCCAGGCGATGAAGTTGCCCATGCCGCCGTGCGAGTTCGGGGCCGGGTACATCGACAGGGTCGCGCCCACGGAGGGCTGGCCCGGGGTGTAGGACACCTTGAAGGGCTCGTAGTCCATGCAGACGTGGTTGGTCGGCACGTAGAACAGCTGCGTCTTCGGCGAGTAGGCCGCCGGCTGCTGGCCCTTGGAGCCCAGCGCGGCCGGGCAGATGCCCTTCGAGTTCACGTCCTCGCCGTTCTGCTCGGTCGAGTACTTCGACACGACCAGCGGACGGCCGTAGTTCTT
>NZ_JBKFBF010000101.1:0-315 GCF_053346035.1 Methylobacterium sp. A54F
GCCGAGCCGATCGGCCGCTGGATCGGCCTCGCCGAGGATGCGCGGGGCCTGCGCGTCGAGGGCTGCCTCAACCTCGCCGTGCAGCGCGCCCGGGAGGTCGACGCGCTGATGCGCGGGGGCGGTCTCGACGGGCTCTCGATCGGCTTCCGGACCCTGAGCGCCCGCCCCGACCGGGCCGGGCTGCGCCACCTCCTGGCGGTCGACCTCTGGGAGATCTCCCTCGTCAGCTTCCCGCTGCAGCCCGGCGCCCGCGCCGGTGCGAGACCGGACGCCGGCCCCGACGCCGATGCGGAGGCCGCCCTCTCGGACGGCCTC
>NZ_JBKFBF010000102.1:0-314 GCF_053346035.1 Methylobacterium sp. A54F
GCGGCCTTCGCGGCCGAGATCCTGCTGGCGGGACGCGGGGTCCGCAAGGAGGTGGTGCGCGGGCAGGTGCAGAGCGGGACGGGCCGTCCGCCGGGCTGAGCGGCGCGGCGCTACTGGGCGCCCGCCGCGGACGGCCTACCTTGCGGGAAGCGCGGCGCGCCTGCTCTATGGCGCGGCGGGGGAACTACGCCTCCGAGAAGGACCGATCGACGATGACCCTGTCCACCCTGCGGATCTGCCTCGCCGCGGCGTCCCTGCTGGTCCCGGCGGCCTGGACGGGCACGGCCTCGGCCGATTGCCTGCGGCGGGTCTAC
>NZ_JBKFBF010000103.1:0-314 GCF_053346035.1 Methylobacterium sp. A54F
GATCTTCCAGGCGAGCGAGAGCCCGGAGCGGGCGGCCGCCACCACGAAGGGCTGCAGCTGTGGCACCAGCACGTGGGCCACCCAGGTGCGCCGGTCGAACCGGTAGGGCCGGGCCATTTCCTCCAGGCCCGGGTCGAGGCCGCGGGCGCCCTCGCGCACGATCACGGCGACGTTCGGCAGCTTGTTGAGGACGACCGCCAGCACCGCCGCCGCCTCGTTCAGCCCGACCCAGATGTAGCCCAGCACCGTGATGACGAGGGCCGGCGTGTTGAGGAGCACGAGGAGCGGCGTGTCGAGGGCGAGGTTCAGGGACT
>NZ_JBKFBF010000104.1:0-314 GCF_053346035.1 Methylobacterium sp. A54F
ATCATCGGCTGGGACCTCGTGCTCGAATACGCGGTCGGCGCCGCCACGGTGTCGGTGAGCTGGTCGAAATACGTCGTCCGCTTCCTCGGCGAGTACGGCATCACCCTGCCGGGCCAGCTCGTGCCCTCGCCCTTCGAGACCTACCAGCTCGCCGACGGCTCGAGCGCCCACGGCCTCGTCAACCTGCCCGCCATCCTGATCATCGTCGCGACCACCTACCTGCTGATGGTCGGCATCCGCGAATCGGCCCGCGTCAACGCCATCGTGGTGGCGATCAAGCTCGCGGTGGTGGCGGCGGTGATCGGCGTCGGCTT
>NZ_JBKFBF010000105.1:0-313 GCF_053346035.1 Methylobacterium sp. A54F
CAACGCCGTGATGGCGGCCTGCGACCTCGTGGCGGAGCTGAACGGCATCGCCGACGCGATGATCGCCCGCGGCGCCGCCTCCGGCCGCTTCGACCCGCCGAGCACCACGGTCCATGTCGGGACGATCCAGGGCGGCACGGCCCGCAACATCCTGCCGAAGGCCTGCACCTTCCACTGGGAGTTCCGCGGCCTGCCGGACCTCGACATGGGCGAGATCCCGGCCCGCTCCGCCGAGGCCGCCGAGCGGGTGACCCGCGAGCGGCTCAACCGCTACGGCGCCTTCGGGCGGATCGAGACGGTCGAGGAGGTCGCG
>NZ_JBKFBF010000106.1:0-312 GCF_053346035.1 Methylobacterium sp. A54F
AACTTCGAGGTGGAGTGCACCACGATGTCGGCGCCATGCTCGATCGGCCGGATCAGCGCGGGCGGGGCCAGGGTGTTGTCGACGACGAGGGGCAGGCCGTGGCGCCTCGCCACCGCCGCGATCCCCTCGAGGTCCATCACGGCCGCGCAGGGGTTCACGATCGATTCGCAGACGATCGCCCGGGTCCCCGGCGTGATCGCCGCCTCGAAGGCCTCGGGCGTCAGACCCTTGGCGAACTGCGGCTCCAGGTCGTAGCGACCGTCGAGGCGACGCATCAGGCCGAGCGAGCCGCCGAACAGGCGCGAGGAGGCC
>NZ_JBKFBF010000107.1:0-312 GCF_053346035.1 Methylobacterium sp. A54F
GATTACGGAGCATGGCCGCTGAAGGTCCTCTGGAACCTGCTGGCCTGGGCCGCCCTCTTCATCACCGGCAACGGCGCCTGGCTGTGGTGGGCGCGGGCCCGGCCGCGGCGTGTCCGACGGCGCGCGGCGGGCGCGGTATGACCCGGCTCGCGACGGCTTGGCAGAGGCGCCCGCTGGTGTGCGTGCGGCGCCAGGCGACCCAGACGATCATCGGCCTCGTCGCGATGCTCGCGGAGGGCGGCATCTGGAAGCCCCTGGGCTCCGTCTGCGCGTGCCTGCCGTTCGTGCTGGCGGGCCTGAGCTACAGGCGGC
>NZ_JBKFBF010000108.1:0-311 GCF_053346035.1 Methylobacterium sp. A54F
CGCCGCGGCGGCGGTAGAGCGCCCCGTTCTGGTCCTGGTAGAGGCGGTCGTCGTCGAAGCCGCCGAACCCGTCGATGGCATCGTCCGCCAGGGGGCCGCCCTGCTGCGCGAGGGCGCCGGGCCCGCTTCCGGCAAGGAGGAGGCTCGTCAGCGAGCCGGTGAGCAGCGTGCGCCGCGTCAGGATGGTGTGAGACATGGGTTTCGAGACGCCCCTGTGCCGGCGCGCGGCCGCGAGGGGCGCGACGGCCGTTCCGGAGCGGGGCCGGTCTGCGGCCAAGCTCGCTTCAGGCCCTCCTAGCAAAGATTGCGCG
>NZ_JBKFBF010000109.1:0-311 GCF_053346035.1 Methylobacterium sp. A54F
CGGGAGGAAACGATGGCGTCACTCTACTCGGAGGCGCACCGCGCGCTGCAGAACGAGTTCGGCACGGTCAAGCTCGCGGACCGGCTCGATACCGACTGGGTGCACGAGGCGATCCAGCCCGACGAGGCCGCCTTCATCGGCTCGCGCGACATGTTCTTCCTCTCGACCGTCGATCCGGACGGCATGCCCCCCGTCTCCTACAAGGGCGGCGCGCCGGGCTTCGTGAAGGTGACGGGCGAGACGAGCCTGGTCTTCCCCGGCTTCGACGGGAACGGCATGTTCTACTCGATGGGCAACATCGAGGGGCAGGC
>NZ_JBKFBF010000011.1:0-201521 GCF_053346035.1 Methylobacterium sp. A54F
CGGTTGTCCAGCCCATCCCCCTCATCCTGAGGTGCTGCGAAGCAGCCTCGAAGGAGCCGTCCAGAAGCCGCGCGATCCCTGGAGCCCTCCTTCGAGGCCGCTGACGCGGCACCTCAGGATGAGGTAAGGCGTTGGAGTAACGCCTCAAACAGGCTCTCAGGCGAAGAAGCCCGCGCCGACGCCGGACGCCTGGACGCCCGCGAGCTGGACGGTGCCGCCGCCCGACAGCGTGAGCAGGGCGTCGCCGTTGGCGGCGCTTCCGAGCGTGTAGGTCTGGCCGCCGAGCACGAGGCGGTCGCCCTGCGCCTGGCTGAAGCCGAGGATCAGGTCGGCGCCGGAATTCGCTCCGAACACGAAGCGGTCCGCGCCGAGGTCGCCTGAGAGCACGTCGTTGCCGAGGTCGCCCGAGAGCACGTCGTCGCCCTGGCCGCCGTAGAGCGTGTCGTTGCCCTGGCCGCCGAAGACCTGGTCCGTGCCGATGTTGCCGAACAGGATGTCGTCCCCGATGTTGCCGAGCACCGCGTCGTCGCCCTGCCCGCCGTAGAGGGCGTCGTCGCCCTGCCCGCCGTAGAGCGTGTCGGCGTCGAGGTTGCCGAACAGGGTGTCGGCGTCCTGGTTGCCGAAGATCAGGTCGGCGCCCGCCCCGCCCGCGATCGTGTCGCGGCCCGCGCCCGCCACGAAGGTGTCGCCGAGGCCGCCGAGGGTGAGGCTGTCGGCCCGCGCCGTGCCGATCGGCATGCCGACATCCTGCAGGAGGCCGAGGTCGATGTCCGAGATGGCGCGGCGCGACCCGGACGCGAGGACCGGGCTCATCAGGTCGGTGACGCCGACGTGGCCGGTGTTGTCGGCCCCGGCGAGCGGCACGTCCGCCCCGCCGTTGGCGGCCCGGGCGTTCGGCCCCGCGAAGGTCGCGGACGCGCCGCTGGTGCGCACGAAGGCGTCGTAGGTCGAGCCCGAGAGGTCGAGGAGCCCGAGGCCGTGGCCGATCTCGTGGCGGAACACCGTGACGGCATCGACCGCAGAGCCCGGCAGCGGCGCGGTCCCGGTCGGGTCGTAGAACAGGGTGTTCACGTAGGCGGGGTTGAGGGTGATCTCGATGTCGGGGTCGGCGCCGTTCGGGTCGCCGCCGCCCAGCACCTCGGTCACCGGCATCGCCACGAGCTGCCCGCCCGCGCCGCGGCTGAAGGAGGCCGCGCCGGTGGCGATGGCGCCGCCCGCGTCGCCGACCGTCAGGCTGATCTCGATGTTGCCGAAGCCCTGCAGGACGCGGCCCCAATCCTGCGCGGCGGCCTCGACGCAGCGCTGGATGACGTCGGCGTTGGCGCCGGCCTGCGCGGCGTTGGTCCAGGAGACGGAGAAGGTCGTCACGCGGGCATCCTCCCGAATCGCGTCCCGCCTTCTTAAGCTTGGCCGGTGCACAAATCATGGCGACCCGCGCCGGATCAGCGCGTCTCCCCCGCGGCACGCCCTCGCCAAGCGGCGCCCGGGGGGCTATCGAAGGCGGCGCTTCCGGGCCGGAAGCCGGGCCGCAGGGAGCCGCGAGCGTTGGACGCCGAACCGGACAGCCCGACCCCGACCGCGCGCAGGCCCCGGGTCCTCGTGGTGATGGGCGTCTCGGGCTGCGGCAAGAGCACCGTGGCGGCCCTCGTCGCCGAGCGCCTCGGCTGGGTCTTCGTCGACGGCGACAGCTTCCACAGCCCGGAGCACGTCGCCAAGATGCATGCCGGCCTCGCCCTCGACGACGAGGACCGGGGCCCCTGGCTGCGCTCCATCGCGGTCTGGATCCGCCAGCGGCTGGAGACGGGGACGCCCGGGGTGATCGTCTGCTCCGCGCTGCGCCGGGCCTACCGCGACGTGCTCACGGGGGGCAGCCCCGACGTCCGCATCGTGCACCTCGCCGGGAGCCGCGCGCTGATCGCGGGGCGGCTCGCGGAGCGCCGGGGCCACTTCATGGCGCCGACCCTCCTCGACAGCCAGTTCGCCGTCCTCGAGCCGCCGGGGCCGGACGAGCACGCCCTGACCGTGAGCATCGAGCCGCCGCCCGAGGCGGTGGCCGCCGAGATCGTGCGCCGCCTCGGCCTGGACCGGGAGGACCCGTGAGCCGCGACATCGCCCGCAACATCGCCCTCGTCATCTCGGACGTCGACGGAACGCTCGTGACCACCGACAAGCGGGTGACGCCCGGGGTCCGCGCCGCGGTGCGCCGCCTCGGCGAGGCCGGGATCGGCTTCACGGTGGCCTCCAGCCGGCCGCCGGCCGGGCTGCGCCCGATCGCCGAGGCGCTGGACCTGCGCCTGCCGATGGGGGCCTTCAACGGCGCCACGGTGGTCGGCCCGGACTTCTGCGTGCTCGCCGAGACCCTGATCCCCGAGGCGACCGCCCGGGAGGCGGCCGAGCGGCTCGCCGCCGCCCGCCTCGACGTCTGGGTCTTCGCCCGCGGCGCCTGGTGGCTGCGGGACCCGGAGGCGCCCTACACCGACGTCGAGCGGCGCACGCTCCAGGCCGAGCCGTCGGTGACCGGGGATCTCGGCCCGCTGCTCGCGCAGGCCTCGAAGATCGTCGGCGTCAGCGCGGACTTCGCGCATCTGGCGGCCTGCGAGGGCGCGCTCGCGGCGGCCCTCGGGGACCGCGCCGCCGTCCATCGCTCGCAGGCCTACTACCTCGACGTGACGCCGCCGGGCCTCGACAAGGGCAGCTTCGTGACCTTCATGGCCGACCGTCTCGGCCTCGCGCCGGAGCGCATCGCCGTGCTGGGCGATGCCGGCAACGACCGGGCGATGTTCGCCCGCGCCGGCCTCGCCATCGCCATGGGCAATGCCGACGCGGCCGTGCAGGCGGCGGCCGGTGCGGTGACGGCCGACAACGATTCGGACGGCTTCGCCCAGGCCGTCGACACGGTGATCCTCGGGGCCTGACCGCCCCCGCCGCGCGCCGTCCCGGCTCCCGCGTCCGCGATATCCCCTCGCCTCGTCCTGTGTCCTTGATGGCACAGCGGGCCGCCAAGCGCGGCCGTACCCGCGGGCCGGGGGCGCCGGGCCGCTTTCCGGCCTCAATTGGACCGCCGTCTGGCGCCCGAAGAAGAAACACAACCTCGGGTCTCGCGCATGAATCGGCGTTCCGTGCTGCTCGCTGCCGCCCTCGCGGCCGCGCCGATCCCGGCCTTCGCGCAGGCGGCCCGGGACAACATCGACGCGCTGATCGAGCAGCAGGCCAAGGCGAACGGCGTGCCGGCAAGCTTCGTGCACCAGGTCGTGAAGCGCGAGAGCAACTACAATCCCGGCGCCAAGGGCGGCAGCGCGCTGGGGCTGATGCAGATCAAGCACGCCACCGCCAAGGGCATGGGCTACCGGGGCGACGCGGCGGGCCTCTACGACCCCGAGACGAACCTGCGCTACGGCGTCGCCTACCTGGCCGGCGCCTACCGCACCGCCAAGGGCAACCTCGCCCAGGCCTACAACTACTACAACAAGGGCTACTACTACGCGGCCAAGCGCCAGGGCATCGCCACCGAGGTGGCCGAGGTTGTGGCCCCGGTCGCCGCCTCGGCCTCCGCCTTCGCGTCGATGTTCGCCCTGCGCCCCGCGGCGGGCGACCCGAACGTGGCCGTGGCCAACACCGCGCTCGCCTACGCGCCGACCGCCGCGGCGACGCCGACCGAGGCGGTCGAGGTGCCCCTGCCGCCCCGCCGGCCCGGGGCCCTCAGCGGCGCCGTCGTGCAGGTGGCGAGCCTCGCGCCGGAGGCCGCGGCCCCGGCCGTTGCCGCCCCGCAGGCCGGTGCCGGCGAGGCCGTGGAGGTGCCGCTGCCGCCCCGCCGCCCGTCGGCCCTGGCAGGGACCTCGGCAGGGACCTCGGCAGGGACCCTTGCGGTGGCGAGCCTCGCCGCCGAGCCCGCCCAGGCGGCGCCCGCCGGCACCGCGCAGGCCGCGGCCGCGGATTCCGTCGAGGTGCCGCTGCCGCCCCGCCGCCCCGCCGCGACGGTCCTGGCCGCCGCCCAGCCGGCCGCGCCCGCCCGCCGGGCCACCGCCCCGGTCCTCGAGGCGTCGGCGCTTCCGCCGGCCCAGTAGGGCCGCCGCGCCGGCGACCCCAGGCTGGCGACGCGAGGTCCATCGGACGCGACCGCCGGGGGTTTGGCAGGTTCCATGCTAGGGGCGGCCGCGGGGCGGGCGTCCGGAGGCGGGATCCTGGAAACGGAAGGCTCTGCGGCGACGGTGAGGCCCGTTGCCGTGGCGGTTCTTCGTTCACAGGCGCCCGCACATTCGTGCCGTGACGGATCCGCGTGGAGACGAAAGCGTCAACCTCTAGTAAGAGACCGCACCGCACGGAGTCGTTCCGGCGCCTAGGCATGCCCTGCGGGACCCTGCGTCCCGCCTCGAACCACGGATGATGGACGACGCCATGGCCGGCGCGGGGGAACAGGAATCGCTCTTTCTGACGGATCTCGGTCGCCGGGTCCGTCACGCGCGCACCGTCCGCGGCCTCTCGCGCAAGCTGCTGTCGCAGACGTCCGGCCTGTCCGAGCGCTACATCGCGCAGCTCGAAGGCGGGCAGGGCAACGTCTCGATCATCCTGCTACGCCGGGTGGCGAACGCCATGGGCGTGCGCCTCGACGACCTGATCGCCGGGCAGGACGCGCCGCCGGACTGGCCCGTGGTGCGCGACCTGCTGGCCAAGGCGGGGCCGGAGCAGATCGCCGCCGCCAAGGGCATCCTGTCGGGCCACGCCCCCGCGGACGGCTCGGCGCCGCGCCCCCGGGTGGCCCTGGTCGGCCTGCGCGGGGCCGGCAAGTCGACGCTCGGCCGGCTCGTCGCCGAGCGCCTCGGCTGGACCTTCGTGGAGCTGAACGACGAGATCGAGCGCGAGAACGCCCTGTCCGTGAAGGAGATCTTCGCGATCTACGGGCAGGAGGGCTACCGGCGCCTGGAGCAGGCGGCGCTGCGCCGCCTCACCGAGCATCCGGGCCCGCTGATCCTCGCCACGGGCGGCGGCATCGTGGCCGAGCCGCTGACCTACGACCTGCTGCTGCAGGCCTTCTTCACGGTCTGGCTGCGCGCGCAGCCGGAGGAGCACATGCAGCGGGTGCGCGACCAGGGCCAGCTCGCCCCGACCGGCGACCACGCCACCGCCATGCAGGAGCTGCGCGCGGTGCTGGCGAGCCGCGAGCCCCTCTACGGCCGCGCCTCGGCCGTGGTGGACACCTCCGGCATCCCCGTGGAGGTGATGGTCGACCGCCTGACGGCGGCGATCGGCGCCCGCTTCGGCGCCGCCGAGGTGCGCCGGAGCGCCTGAGGCCCGCGGATCGGGCAAGACCCCGCGAGGGCGGGCCCGATCTGTCCCGGATGGCCGGGTGCCCCGCGTGCCGGCCCCTTGATCGCGCGCCGGACCGGACCCAATCTCTGGTCGCTGCGCTGCGGCAAGACGATCCCGTTCGCCGGACCCGCTCCGCGGGGATCGCCCTTGCGACCGCGGGGCGGTTTGGGAGAACCGGATTTTTCACGGTACTCCGTCAGGCTCGTGCGCGGCCCGGCCGGTCCGGCCGCGCGCAGGAGACCATCGAGGAGGATCGATGTCCGCCAGCCCGTCCCCCCTCAGCCACGCCGCGGGCGAGGCCCTCGCCGTCTGCGATCCTGTCTGGGCGCGCCTGCGCGCCGAGGCCGAGCAGGTGATGAACGAGGAGCCGCAGCTCGCCTCCTTCATCGTGGCGACGATCCTCAACCACGCGACCCTCGAGGCCGCCGTGGCGCACAGGGTCGCGGCCCGCCTCGGCCACGCCTCGCTTCCGACCGAGCTCGTGGCGCACGGCTTCTACGAGGCCATGCAGGATGACCCCCGGATCGGCGGCGCCATGCGGGCCGACATCGTCGCGGTGATGGACCGCGACCCCGCCACCGCCCGGACGATCGAGCCGGTGCTCTACTTCAAGGGCTTCCACGCGATCCAGGCGCACCGCCTCGCCCACTGGTACTGGGGGCACGGCCGGCGCGACCTCGCGCTCTACCTGCAGAGCCGCTCGTCGGAAGTCTTCCAGTGCGACATCCACCCGGCCGCCCGGATCGGCCGCGGCATCTTCCTCGACCACGCCACCGGCCTCGTGGTGGGCTCGACCGCGGTGATCGACGACGACGTTTCGATCCTGCACGCCGTGACCCTCGGGGGCACCGGCAAGCAGGGCAGCGACCGCCACCCCAAGATCCGCCGCGGCGTGATGATCGGGGCAGGCGCCAAGATCCTCGGCAACATCGAGGTGGGCGAGTGCGCCCGGGTCGCGGCGGGCTCCGTCGTCCTGCGGCCGGTGCCGGCCCACACGACGGTCGTCGGCGTTCCGGCCCGGGTGGTCGGCACCGCGGGCTGCGCCGAGCCTGCGCGCGCCATGGACCAGCTCGTCAGCATGGACCCGTTCATCCACGTGGGCGAAGGCATCTGACGGGCGAGGGGATCTGACGGGCAAGCGGATCCGGCCGCACGGGCGCCCGGCGCTTGCTCCCCCGGGAGCGGCGTGGCAAGCGGGACCCCGAACCGGCGGGCGCCCCGGCCCGCCCCGATCTCAGGGTCCCCGGCGGATCGGGCGCCTCGGACGGGCGGCTGCGCCGCCTCGCGAGGCGGCCGCGCCCGGGCTAGGCCCACCAGCGTGCGAGAGGCGAGACAGCGTGACCAAGACCGAGATCGCGAACCTGCAGGGTTACCTGCGCCGCAAGTTCTCCAACACGAACATCCGCATCGTCGGCATGAAGTCGGCCGATTCCGCCGAGGTGTTCATCGGCGACGAGTCGATCGGCGTGATCTCCGACGACAAGGAGGACGGCGACGATTCCTTCGTCTTCCGCATGGCAATCCTCGACATCGACCTCGAGGACTGAGCCCGCTCGGCGGGGCCCTCGCGCGCCTGTGCACGGGTTAACCCTCGCGGCAGCAAACGCTTAACGTTCCGTAAATCCTGCGCCAGACTGCGCTTCACCTTCCGTTAACGGTGGAGCGCAGGCGCCATGGCCTTGTCCCCTTCGGCCCTCGACCAGATCCAGACGCTCTGCATCGGGCTCGCCCTCTCGGGGCTGATCGCCAGCGCCTTCGAGCTGTTCACGACGCGCCGGGCGAGCTTCAGCCTCCTCGAGCGGGGCTGGGTCGAGGCGGCGGCGGCCCTGCCGATGCTGGCCTTCACGGCCCCCTTCATCATCCTGCGCAACACCGTGCGGGGCCGGCGCATCGAGGGCCGCCCCATCCCGTTCGTGATGCTGGCGACCGTGATCGCCTGCGGCTGGAGCCTGCTGTCCGGCCGGGTCGCGCTCGACCTCGCGGCGCTGATCGTCGGCGCCTGAGCCCCGTCCTCAGCGGTTCGCCGTCACGATGGGCGAGGGCCCGCCGTTGAGCGTGACCCAGCGGGGGCCGTCCTGGCCCTCGCGCTTGATGTAGGCGTAGCCGGTGGCGCGCCAGGACAGGACGCTGTTCGTCTTGTTGTCGAGGATGAAGTCGCCCTTGTCGGTGCGCACCATCAGCACCGCATGGCCCTCGCCGATGTCGTCGATCACCACCGTCATGCGCAGCGCCCGCCGGGGCAGGCCCCGCTCCACCAGCATGCGGCGCTTGAGAAGCTGGTAGTCCTCGCAGTCGCCGAACCCGTCGTCCGGGTAGTCCCAGCGGTCGAGCACGCCCCAGTGCGCCTGGTCGGTGATCGGCTTGATGCGCCCGTTCACCCGGCGGTTCACGCTCGTCAGGGTCCGCCACACCGCCGCGTTGAGGGCGATGGTGGCGGGCTCGCGGGTGTCCACGGTGCACTCGGCCGGCATCCGGGCGCAGAACTCGTTCCAGGCGGCCACCGGCTTCACCGCCGGCCCCGTCTCGACCACCGATCCGTCCTCGGGCAGGAGCGGGCCGGTGCGGGCGTGGGTGCTGGCGCCGCCGAGCATCAGGATGCTGCCGACGAGGGCGAGGGTCGCGGCGCGCTGCAGCCCGCCGAGCGCCCGGCCCGCAATGTGCATGGGCCCGATGTATTTGGGCTCGATCGCGGATGCGCGGACGAACCCTCCGAGAACCGCCTGCCGCATCACTCAAGCCTCGCCGCCCGATGATCAGGCGGCAAAGCTGACACGGCCCCGGGCGCAGCTCAATCGAAAATAAAGGCTGAGTTAACGCGGCAGCGCGCGACCGGTTCCATTCCGGGACGGTGATGCATGCAGGCAACCGGGTTCGCGCAGGGCAGCCATGCAGAATCGGCCGGAACTTTCGAGCGATTCCATCTTGCCCGTTTCGCCGGCTTGGGAAAGAGCATCGTGCGCAACGCAGTGCACGATTCGCCCTGCGGTTCGAACCCCGAATCGCTCGCGCCCAGGGAGCCGACACCGTGAACCACCCCGCCATCCACCAGGTCATCCGCGCCCTCGCCGAGGACGGCCGGGTCGGCGCCATCGGCCTCGCGGAGCACGCCGTGGAGGCCTACGCGAAGGGTTTCGGCACCGCCGCCGACCAGAGCGTGGCCCTCGACATCCTGCTGCGCGACCTCGCCCGGCTCCAGGGCGTGGCACCCCACCTGTCGGGCTTCATCCGCCGGGTCGAGACGGTCATCGACCGCCTGCATCCCAGCGTCGCGCCGCGGGCGGCCTGAGCGGCCCTCAGCGGTTGGCCGTCACGGTCGGCGAGGTGACGCCGCCCAGCGAGGCCCAGGCGACCGCGTCCTGGCTCTCGCGCTTGATGAAGGTGTAGCCGGTCTGGCTCCAGGGCAGGATCGCGTTGGTCTTGTTGTCGAGGACGTAGTCGCCCCGGTCGGTGATCAGCGTCAGAACCGCGTGGCCCTCGCCGCGCTCGTCGATGACCACGGTCATCCGCATGGCCCGGCGGGGCAGGCCGGCGGCGACGAGCAGGTGGCGCTTGAGGAGCTGGAAGTCCTCGCAGTCGCCGATGCCGTCCTCGGCGAGGTCCCAGCGGTCCGGCACGTTCCAGTGATCCTGGTCGGTCATCGCCCGGAGCGAGCGGTTCACCCGCCGGTTGACCGAGACGATCGTGCTCCAGGCAGACGGCGTCAGGGCGATGCGGGCGGGCTCGTTGCGGTCGACCGCGCATTCCGCCGCGTAGCCCTGGCAGAACGCGATCCAGGCCAGGATCGGCCGCGCCTCGCCGAGGGAGACCGCCGGGCTCGAGGCCGGGGGGAGGGCGGCGTAGGCCTGCGGGGCCGCCTGCGCGGCGGCGGGCGCCGCCCCGAGGAGCGCCGCGAGCAGTCCGAGAGCCGCGAGGCCGAGCACCGCGCCGCTCCCGCGGACCGTCCGCCCCCTGCCCCTGTTCGTCGCCGTGCACATCGTGGTCGTCCCCGTCTCGTGGGGTCACGATGCCGCCGGCCCGCCTGTTCGGCGCTGAAGCGGATGCGCGCAATTTTATCGATTCGGCGCCGGCATCCGCCCCGCTGCCAACAGGCCGAACCGGCCGCTGCGGCGGTCGTAAGGATTTTCGGGCGCCGATTCGGGAAGCCCTAACCCTGTCGGGGACGGGGGCACGAAAAACCCCGCGGGCCGCGCGACGGGCCCCCGGGGTTCTTCGTGCGGATCTCCCGCGCGGGCGCGGTCCGCGCCGCGCCTGGGCTCAGAGCGTCATGCCGTCGTGGAAGCGGTCGGGCGAGATCGGGAGCAGGAACTGCACGCCGAAGCCGCCCTCGAAGTAGCGCACGAGGCGCCCGGGCGTGCGGCCGACCGTGACCGTCGCGCCGATCGGCGGGGTGTTGGCGCAGGCCAGCGCGACGCCCGACATCGAGATGTCGATGATGCGGGCGTTGATCTCGCGGCCGCCGTCGAGGCGCAGGACCACGGCCGACTGGATCGGGGTGATGCGCTCGTGGGCGCGCCCCTCGGGCAGGCCGAGGCTCTCGCGGTTGGCGAACCAGGTGAGCTGCGAGGCGATCTTGTCCCGCTTGCGCGGCGTGGCGGTGAGCTGGACCGCGAAGCCGCCGGGGGTGTGGCGGGCGATGGTGCCCTCGATGCGGCCGATCTGCTCCAGGTAGAGCACCACGCGCTCGCCGATCTCGCCCGCCACCGCGCAGGTCAGGCAGACCCCGCCCGGCGACATGTCGACGGTCTGGCAGGGGAACTCGCGGCGGTCGGCGAGCATGTAGCGGCCGAGCAGCGCGACCTTGACCCGCTGATGGCGCCGCTGATCGGAGGCGCGCATCAGGTGCACCGGGCTTATCCGGAGGGTTGCTGCGGCCGCGGTCATGCCTGACGTGATCTGCCGAGAAGTGAACTCCCCCCGTTTCTAGGTGTAAGCGCGTTACGAAAGCCTTTTTAGCGGGCGATGATCGCGCCTGCATTCTGCGGGCCGTGCCAATTCGGCCTCAGGCCCGGCCGCCGCGATGCACGAGCAGGTGGCCGCGCCGCAGGGGCGCGGCGTCGTTGGCGGGCGGCGGCACCGGCAGGCCGCCGACGGTCCGCGCGGGCAGATCGAGGCCGCCCAGCACCCGCAGGGAGGTGGTGGCGAGGCCGCTCACCGGCCGCAGGCCGAGCCAGGACGGCACGAGGATCGGGCTGAGCGCGCCGAGGAGGCGCGCCTGCGTGCGTCCGCGGTGGCGCAGGGGCAGGAGGAGCAGTTCGAGGTCCGCGGCCTCGCCGGCGGCGGTCGTGGCGCGCAGGCCCGCCACCACGCCCACCGTGTCGCCGGCCACGATCTCGATCAGGCGCCAGGGATCGGCCTCGCCCGTTCCCCACAGGGCCCCGAAGGGCGCGCCCTTCAGCTCGCGGCCGAACAGGGCGCAGACCCGCGTCCCCGCGAGGCGCAGGTGCGCGGCGCGGGACGCCATGTCGATCTCGAGGATCAGGCTGTCGGCGAGCGCCTGACGGATCTCGCCGGGCTCGATCTCCGAACGCTCGGGCGCGGCGCGCTCGCCCCGCAGGCGGTCCCAGTAGGCGTGGAGCAGACGGCTGGTCGGATGCTTCATCGTCGTCCCGGATCGGTGCGCGCGGCGCATCGGCCTCGTCCCGGTTCGGAACGGCCTGCCTCCCTGCGGGCCATTCACCGGAAACGATTTGGAAACCGCAGCACAACCTATGCTCAAGACCGGCCGGGCGCGCGGGCAACCCATTTTTAAGGTTAAGATCCTGTTGACGACGCCCGCTGCGCCGCCACCCCGCGGCGGCGGTCCGGGCCCCATCGGCCGGGGCCTTGCGAGCATTTCGCGCAGCCTAAGGGCTTGCCGGCCCCGAGGCCTAGCCGACATGGTGGGCCCATGGATGCCTCGCCCGACTTGCCCCGCCAGAGCCGCGTGCCCGTCTTCAACATGCCGGGCATCGTCACGGCGTCGATCGGGCTGCTGATGGCCATCCAGGCCGTGCGCGCCTTTCTGCTGCCGGACAGCTGGGACGTGCGGGTGGTCCTCGACCTCGCCCTGGTCCCGGGGCGGATCACGGCGGCCCTCGACCCCGCCCGGGCCGACGAGGTGGTGCGGGCCGCCCGCCTCGGCGCGGACCCGGGCCTCGACGCCGCCCGCGAGGCCTTCGCCCGCTACCTCGTGGCCGAGCCGGGCACGAGCCCCTGGACCTTCGCCACCTACGCGCTCCTGCACGGCTCCTGGTTGCACGTGATCTTCAACAGCGTCTGGCTCGCGGCCTTCGGCTCGCCGGTGGCCCGGCGCTGCGGGGCCTGGCGCTACGGCGCGATCGGCCTCGCCGGCGCGGTGGCGGGCGCGGCCCTGCACCTCGCGATCGACCCCCTGAGCGTCGCCCCCCTGATCGGCGCCTCGGCCGGCGTCTCGGCCCTGATGGCGGCCGCGGCCCGCTTCGTGTTCCAGCGGCCCGCCTCAGCCTTTGGCGGCCAGCCCTGGCAGCTTCCGCCGCGCCAGCCCCTGGAGACGATCCCCGAGCTGCTGCGCAACCGCACGGCGGTGGCGTTCCTGGCGATCTGGCTCGTCACCAACCTGCTGTTCGGGGTGATCGCGCTGCCGCTCGGGGCCGAGAGCGCCGCCGTGGCCTGGGACGCGCATCTCGGCGGCTTCATCGTGGGCTTCCTGCTGTTTCCCTTCGTGGACCGTCGCCCCGCCGCCTGAGACGGCGACCCGGCACCAGGCTGCCCTCCCGCTCGGCCGGCGCGCGCGTCCGCCCGGGGGCAGGGCGGGGGCTCGGCGTAAAAAAACCGGCGCGATCCTGCCGGTTGCCCCCTCTGCCGCGCTTGCCATGGCCGCCCGGGCACCACACACTCGCCCCACTGGAAACGAGCCGGATACAACCCGGCCGACCCTGCACCCCGTGCGCCGGGGCTGACGGCGCGCTCCGCATGTCCAGGGAGGGACAGACATGACCGTCGCACGCATCCTCGCCGAGAAGGGCGGCTCCGTCGTCACGGTGACCCCCGAGCGAACCCTCGACGAGGCGATCCACCTGCTCGCCAAGAACAGCATCGGCGCCCTCGTGGTCGTGGATGCGGACGGCCACGTCGCCGGCGTGCTCTCGGAGCGCGACATCATGCGGGTGCTGGCCCGCCTCGGCGGCGGCACCTTCGACGCGCCGATCTCGGCCCACATGACCGCCAAGGTCGTCACCTGCAGCCGCACCACCACCATCGAGGAGGTGATGCAGATGATGACCGAGGGGCGCTTCCGGCACGTCCCCGTCTGCGACGACGGCAAGCTCGTGGGGCTGATCTCGATCGGCGACGTCGTCAAGCGCCGCATCGCCACCGTCGAGGCGGAGCACCAGGCGATGCGCGACTACATCACGATGGCCTGAGGGGAACCCGCGCCCGCGCGGGGCTCAGGCCCGCGCGGCGGCGCCCTCCAGCACGGCGCGGATCCGCGGCAGGGCGGCACGGGCCGCCTGGTAGCCGAGCTCGATCGCCTCGGCGGCGCGGTGGAACTCGAACAGGCCCATGCCCTCGAGCCGCGGGCTCACCGCCACGTCCGGCGGGTCGCGCTCCAGGCGCGCCCGGGAGATGCGGTCCTGGGTGATGTTGAAGGCGTCGAACATCACCCGCGCGATGCCGGGCGCTCCCGGAAGGGGTCGTTCCGGCGCCCGCCGCCCGGGCAGGCGGCGCAGCAGGCCCCAGCGGCGGCGCGCCTCCGCGGCGCCCGCCACCGCCCGCACCACCGGGTCCGCCGCGTCAGGCTCGATCACCGTGCCGCCGCGCACCCGCGGGTCGCAGTTGAGGTTCACGCAGATCACGAGGTCGGCCCCCATGGCCCGGGCGAGCGTCACCGGCACCGGGTTGACGAGGGTGCCGTCCATCAGGAGCCGGTCGCCGAGGCGCACGGGCGGGAAGATGCCGGGCAGCGCGTAGGAGGCCCGCAGGGCCTCGACGAGGCCGCCCCGCGTCAGCCAGACCTCGTGGCCGGTGCCGAGCTCGGTGGCGACGCTCGCGAAGCGCACCGGCAGCCCCTCGATGCGGCGCTCGCCGAGGTCGCGCAGGAGGCGCCGCCGCAGGCGGTCGCCGCCGATCAGCCCGGAGCCCGAGAGGCGCAGGTCGAGGAGGCCCATCACCCGCCGCTTGGTGAGCGAGAGGGCGAAGTCGCGCAGGAGCGGCAGCTTGCCGGCCGCGTAGCAGCCGCCCACCACGGCGCCGATCGAGCAGCCCGCCACCACCTCCGGGTGGATGCCGGCCTCCTCCAGCGCCGCGACCACCCCGATATGGGACCAGCCCCGGGCCGAGCCGCCGCCCAGCGCCAGGCCGATCCGGGGCCCGCGGGGGCGCGGCGGCCGCAGGGGCTCCACGGCGCCGGGCGCGAAGGGCTCGCGATAGGCGGCGACCGCCCCGAAGGCGGGGCCGTCCCAGCTCACGGGTCGGCCTTGCTCAGGACGGCGCGGCCGCTCTCGGGATCGACCTCGACGCTCCGGTAGAAGCAGGCGCGCCGGCCGGTGTGGCAGCAGCCCCCGTCGCCGCCCACCGCGACCCGGATCAGCAGCGCGTCCTGGTCGCAATCCACCCGCATCTCCACGACCCGCTGCACCTGCCCGCTGGTGGCGCCCTTGTGCCAGAGCTCGGCGCGCGAGCGCGACCAGTACCAGGCCTCGCCGGTCGCGAGGGTGCGGGCGAGGGACTCGGCGTTCATGTGGGCGAGCATCAGGACGCGCCCGTCCGCGGCGTCGACGGCGATGCAGGCCACGAGCCCGTTCGCGTCGAAGCGGGGCGTGAAGTCGGTGCCCTCCTCGACCGCGGCGCGCGCGCCCGGCAGGCCGAAGGGCGCCACGAAGGTCGCCGCTGGGGGCGTTGCGGGCCCGCTCATCGGACCGCTCAGGCCTTGCCGCCGCGCACGAGGGTGAGGAAGCGGACCTGCTCGTTCGGGTCGTCCCGGAAGACGCCGCGGAACTGCGTGGTGATGGTCGAGACGCCGGCCTTCTGCACGCCGCGCATGGCCATGCAGAGGTGCTCGGCCTCCACCAGCACGGCGACGCCGCGGGGCTTGAGGATGCTCTCGATCACGTCGGCGATCTGCGCCGTCATGGTCTCCTGCGTCTGCAGGCGGCGCGAGAAGGTGTCGACCACCCGGGCGAGCTTCGAGAGCCCGACCACGCCCTTCGTGGGATAATAGGCGATGTGGGCGAGCCCCATGAACGGCACCATGTGGTGCTCGCAGTGGGAGTAGAACGGGATGTCGCGCACGAGCACGATGTCGGAATAGCCCTCGACCTCCTCGAAGACCCGCGCGAGGAGCGCGTCGGCATCCTGCCGGTAGCCGCCGAAGAGCTGGTCGTAGGCCTTCACGACGCGGGCCGGGGTGTCGAGCAGGCCCTCGCGGGCCGGGTCGTCGCCGGCCCAGCGCAGCAGCGTGCGCACCGCGGCCTCGGCCTCCTCGCGGCTCGGGCGCCCGAGCGCCAGGCCCTCGGGCACGCGGCTCGCCGAAGCGGGCTCCGGCGCGATCTCGGCCGGTGTCGCGGCGGGAGTCTCGGCAACGCGGGCGGCCCGCTGCTCGTTGTCATTGCGCATGACGTCGAGGCGCAGCGCCTCCTCGGCCGACGGCTCGGTCATGCGGTAGGACAGGGATTTGAGCGCGGCATCCATGGCATCTCCCGCCCTGGCGATACGGGTCGTCATCGCGGTGCTGTCGGGCTTTGCGTACATCGTCGGACCGTCCCGGCCCAGGTCCGACCGACGTCTGACCGTCGGTCGCCCTGGCGTGACAAGAGAGGTGACCGCGGTGCCCGCGGGCACGGGCGCGACCCTGGCCTGCGGGGCCGCCTCCTCGCGAAACGGCACGATCCGGCCTATATCGTCGTTCTCGCGCCTCCGCGCAATGCGTGGCGAGCGCATCAGACCCGAGGGGCCCGGTCGCCGGCCCCGCCAGGACCGCCATGCTGGACGACATCTACAACCGCCGCATCCTCGAACTCGCCGCCGACATCCCCCACCTCGGCCGCTTGGCCGAGCCCGATGCCTCGGCGACCGCCCATTCGCGCCTGTGCGGCTCCACCGTGACGGTGGACCTGAGCCTCGCCCCGGACGGGACGGTGGGGGCCTTCGCCCACGAGGTGAAGGCCTGTGCGCTGGGCCAGGCCTCCTCCTCGCTGATGGCCCGCCACGTCGTCGGCGCGAGCCCGGAGGAGCTGCGCGGCGTCCGGGCCGCGATGCGGGCCATGCTGAAGGAGGGCGCGCCCCCGCCGTCGGGCCGCTGGGCCGACCTCGCGGTGCTGGAGCCGGTGCGCGACTTCAAGGCCCGCCACGCCTCGACGCTCCTGACCTTCGACGCGGTGGTCGACGCCCTCGACCAGATCGCCGCCCGCCGCGCGGCCTGAGCCGCCCCGTGCTCCGCCGGGGCGCCCACCTCGCCATCCGCGGCTACCAGCTCACCCTGTCGGGCCTCGTCGGCCGCCAGTGCCGGCACTGGCCGAGCTGCTCGGCCTACACGGACGAGGCGATCCAGCGCCACGGCGTCTGGCCGGGCGCCTGGATGGGGCTCGCCCGGATCTGCCGCTGCGGCCCCTTCGGCACCCACGGCATCGACCTCGTGCCCGAGGCGCCGCCGGCCCGGGCCCGCTGGCACCGCCCCTGGGCCTACGGCCGCTGGCGCGGCGTCAACGCCCCGCCCTCGCCCTTCGCCTGCGAGGCGGTGGACTAGCGCCGCCGCGTCAGCGCTCGGTCCAGGGATTCACGACGGTCAGTCCGCAGCCCGTGAAGTCGCGGCCGTTGCGGGTTGCGAGCCCCGCGCCCCAGGTGGCGGCGATGGCGGCGATCTGTCCGTCGATCTGGCTGATCGGGTGCCCCGACCGCCGCCGGAGGGCCGCGATCTCCGCGTACGCCATGGCGGCGTCCCCATCGAACGGCAGGACGTGCCCGGCCAGATCGACGCCGAAGATCGCCCGGGCCGCCGCGACCAGGCCGTCCCGGCGCTGCCCTGCCGGCAGCAGGCCGAGGCCGTAGAAGATCTCCGCCTGGTTGAGGGCGGTGGTGAAGAGGCTGTCGCGCGGCTGCCGGGCGAGCCAGCCCATCGCCGCGGGATCGGGCGCCGCGCGCATCAACTCCGAGATGACGTTCGTGTCGAGGACGATCACCCGTCGAAGTCCGCGGGCTCCCGGATCGGGCCGCGCGGCACCTCGGGCAGATCGACGCCGCCGAGGGTCGCGAAGCGCGCATGGATCGTCCGGCCGAGGTCGTTCACTACGGGCTCGCCCGTGGCCAGTGCGACCCGCAGGATGTCGCGCGCCTCCTCCTCCACCGAGCGGCCGTGGCGGGACGCGCGTGCGCGCAGGCGCATCTCCAGCGCTTCGTCGATGTCGGGAATCGTCACCTCGGCCACGGGCGCCCTCGTCACCACCGGATGGCAGGGTAGCGGCCACCGCAGGCCCCCGCAACGCGTCCGCGCGAGAGGCCGCCGTGAGCGGCCCGCGGTCTCTTGGATCGATAGAGGCGCACGGGTCGGACCTGAGGCTGATTCGGTCCGCTGAGGGTGGGTAGCGGTCATTCGCGCATTGGTCGCATTCAACGGATACTGAACCGCCGTTCACTCTGGGATGCCCCGCTGCGGGTCGACCGCCGCCAATCCAGCCACGATCACAATGATGGCCTTTACCAGTACGAACACGATTGAGTGACGGCCGAGCGGTCAGCTCTGGCGATCTCGAAGAGATTTCTCGATTGCAGCAATTTCAGCATCCGTCAGGTGTTCCTGGACAAGCGCCTGAAGCGACTCAGTCTGCATCAGCCCAACGAACGACCGTGCCGTGACAGTCCTGTCGATGAGGGCTTTGCTCTCGATGATGAGGTCCCGCGCCCCGGCCGCAGCATTCAGTCCGTCTGCCAGCGATGCGCCACCCTTTGTCGCGTAGCCCATCGCGAGCTTGAACAGGGGGCGAGCCAAGCCTTGAAAGCTGAGGAGGCGACGCTTGCGACACTCGGCGGGAGAGAGGCGGGACTCGGGGATGATAGCATCGAACGACGCGTCCAATCGGCGAACTCGGGCCTCGATCACGGCCTGGGTCGAGGTCCGAGTGATCGATAGGTTGAAGTCTCGGAGTTCAGCCCTTGCATCAGCAAGCTCCTGGCGAAGCTCGTCTATAACCAACGCGAGGTCTTCTCGATTGTTCGCACGATCCAGTACCACTGCGAGTAGCGGCGGAAGGCTGAAAGAGCACACGATCGGAGGAATGTCGGCTGTGGCCTTGGCCCATGACGTCTGGAGCCGCCCGTAGAAGCGCTTCTGGAATCCGTCTCCTCGACGTGAGTGCTGTATCTGCTTGCTGGCTAAATAAGCCGGTATGCCATGGGTCTCAGCAGCGACGTTGATTGCCTCGTTCGCCAAGGCGTCCCTGTAGCCATTTCTGGAGATAGCTTCGAGAGTCCTGCCGATCGACGAACTGCCATCCATCGTGGACGCTTGCACGATGCCCCCTTCTGCTGTCAGGAACTCGGGTGCGACGAGGTAGTCCCGACCGCCTATCGAATTGATGAGGTCAAACGCCAATTGGGACCTGCGTCCCCCATCGGGTCGGCGGTAGCTGATCAGCCCGTTTCCGAAATCGACCTTCGGGGCAGGGATGAGTGGGTAGACAATGTCGTGCAGTAGGAGCGCTTGCAGTGCTGTTTCGGCGGCCTCGAGATCGGCGACATTCGTGATGCCTCCCTCCGCAATTTTCGTTAGCGCCGCCAAAGCATCGACGTCGGTGAATGCGGCCCCGAGTTCAGGAAGGTTTGTGGAGGCGAGGGAAACAATCCGATACTGATCGACTGCGGAGGCGGCGGAGCCGATCGTCGGGATTGGTGAGCTAGGCCCCGAGCCCAAACCCCTCGTTTCCTCGGGCCGCCAGACTATATATTGGTTTGAGTCGCTCATTTGGGCATTCCCCTTCTCGGATTATTACGGTATCGTGCGACTCTTCTTGAAATCAGTATAGCTAACTGCCTAAGCGGGCTATTTTCGGTCGTTGTGTCGGCCTTATTTCCAAGTCCGGAATGGGTCGTCACCGGACGGTACCGAGCATCAGATGCGCCTCCCGCCCAGCCTGCGAAGGCGCCCGGCACCCCCGCGTCAGCGTCACCGGGCGAAGCGCGCACCGCCCGCGCTCACCCGACAGTTCGCACTTCGTTCTTGACTTATTTCCTAATCCGTGCTCTCAATGCCCCCGCTCGCCTCCCGCCGGGGAGGCCTTCGGCGGACCGGGCCGGGGGCTGAGGGGAGGAGGAGACGGTGCCCGCGTCGATGGCCCGGTTTCGCCATCGCCCCGGGCGGCGCGCCGGACGCAGGGTGTCTCGGACGGGTAGGCGCGGACGCGCCGGACCCGGGACCCTGGGGCACCCGCAGACCATCGGCCCGTCCGCCCACTACGAGGCGGTCGGGGGCCTCGAGCCCGGATAAGTCGGCGCCCGCGCGTCCCGCGCGGGGGTGAGCTGCCATGAGCCGAAGTCCGCGCAGCCGGAAAGACACCGTGACGCGACAGGCGGAACCGGCCCGAGAGGGTCGGGCCCGCGGGACGCCGGGAAACCGGCACATGACAACACAGTGAGTGGTTTCGCGGCGTCCCGCGTCCACCCCCGAAGGCCCCGTCCCCCGCGCCGAACCGGCGGCGGGCCGCCTCGCCGTGGCCGCACCGGTTCCCCCCGCCAGGTTTCCCCCTGCCCAGAATCGGTCTACACGGCGCGGCGCGCGGGGCCCGCCCGTGCGGCCAGCCCATCCCCCGCTTACCTGCCGCGTTCGCAGGAGTGAGCCCCGGAGACGACCCATGCCCGACCTGACCTTTCCCGACGGCAGCGTGCGCAGCTACGAGACGGGCACCACCGGGCGGGCGATCGTGGAGGGCATCGGCAAGTCGCTCGCCAAGCGCACGGTCGCGATGGCCCTCGACGGCAGCGTGCGCGACCTCGCCGACCCGATCGAGGCGGACGGCCGGATCGAGTTCCTCGACCGGACCGACCCGCGCAGCCTGGAGCTGATCCGGCACGATTGCGCGCACGTGCTCGCCGAGGCGGTCCAGAGCCTGTGGCCGGAGACGCAGGTGACGATCGGCCCGGTGATCGAGAACGGGTTCTACTACGATTTCTGGCGCGAGACGCCGTTCACCCCCGAGGACTTCCCGGTGATCGAGGCGCGGATGCGCGAGATCATCGCCCGCAACGCGCCCTTCACCAAGGAGGTGTGGACGCGCGCGGACGTGCGGGCGCTGTTCGCCGAGCGCGGGGAGGGCTTCAAGGTCGAGCTCGTCGACGCCATCCCCGAAGGCGAGGACCTCAAGGTCTACCGGCAGGGCGACTGGTTCGACCTCTGCCGGGGCCCGCACATGACCTCGACGGCCAAGGTCGGCGCGGCCTTCAAGCTCATGAAGGTCGCGGGCGCCTACTGGCGGGGCAACGCCGACAACCCGATGCTGACCCGTATCTACGGCACCGCCTGGGCCTCGAAGGAGGACCTCGACGCCTACCTGCATCGCCTGGAGGAGGCGGAGCGCCGCGACCACCGGCGCCTCGGCCGCGAGATGGACCTGTTCCACTTCCAGGAGGAGGGGCCCGGCGTCGTGTTCTGGCACGCCAAGGGCTGGACGGTGTTCCAGGAGCTGATCGCCTACATGCGCCGCCGTCTCAGGCAAGACTACGCCGAGGTCAACGCCCCGCAGATCCTCGACAAGTCGCTCTGGGAGACCTCGGGCCACTGGGGCTGGTACCGCGAGAACATGTTCGCGGCCCAGTCGGCCGGCGAGGAGGCCGAGGACAAGCGCTGGTTCGCGCTGAAGCCCATGAACTGCCCGGGGCACGTGCAGATCTTCAAGCACGGCCTCAAGTCCTACCGCGATCTGCCCCTGCGCATGGCGGAATTCGGCGTGGTGCACCGCTACGAGCCCTCCGGCGCCATGCACGGGCTGATGCGGGTGCGCGGCTTCACGCAGGACGACGCGCACATCTTCTGCACCGAGGACCAGCTCGCCGACGAGTGCCTGAAGATCAACGACCTGATCCTCTCGACCTACGCGGATTTCGGCTTCGACGAGATCCTCGTGAAGCTCTCGACGCGGCCCGAGAAGCGCGTCGGCTCGGACGCCCTCTGGGACCACGCCGAGGCCGTGATGACCCGGGTGCTCGCCCAGATCGAGGAGCAGTCGGGCGGGCGCATCAAGACGGCCGTGAACCCCGGCGAGGGCGCCTTCTACGGGCCGAAGTTCGAGTACGTGCTGCGCGACGCGATCGGCCGCGACTGGCAGTGCGGCACCACGCAGGTGGACTTCAACCTGCCCGAGCGGTTCGGCGCCTTCTACGTGGACGCCGAGAGCCAGAAGGTGCCGCCCGTGATGGTGCACCGGGCGATCTGCGGCTCGATGGAGCGCTTCACCGGCATCCTGATCGAGCACTTCGCGGGCCACTTTCCGCTCTGGCTCGCTCCGACCCAGGTCGTGGTGGCGACGATCACCGGCGATGCCGACCCCTACGCGCGGGAGGTCGTCGCGGCCGCCCGCCGCCACGGCCTGCGGGTCGAAGCGGACCTGAGAAACGAAAAAATCAACTACAAGGTCCGCGAGCACTCGCTCGCCAAGGTGCCGGTGATCCTCGTCGTCGGCCGCAAGGAGGGCGAGGAGCGCACCGTCTCGATCCGGCGCCTCGGCAGCCAGCAGAGCCGGACGCTGCCCCTCGACGAGGCGCTGGCGGAGCTGCGCACCGAGGCGACCTCGCCGGACGTCGCCCGGGCCGAGGCGGTCGCCGAGACGCGCCCGACGACGGAGGCCGTGCTCGATTCCCACCACGGCGAGCAGCCGGCGCCGTAGGGGCCTCGCCTCACCCGGCCATCGCCCGCTCCAGCACCGTGAAGATGCGCGGATCGGTGCACTGGGCGACGTTGAAGCGGAGGTGGCCGGCGGCCGAGCGGCTCTGGCTGAAGGCGTTGCCGGGGGCGAGGACGACGCCCTCGGCCAGCGCCCGGCGGGCCACCACCGTGGCGTCGGCCCCGTCCGGCAGGCGGGCCCACAGGAACATGCCCGCGGCCGGCACCAGCGGCACCGACAGGCCCGCGCCCTGCAGGCGGCGGACCACGCTGCCCCGGGTCTCGGCGAGGCGCGCCCGGATCCCGTCGAGGTGGTGCCGGTAGCCGCCGTCCGCGAGGAAGCGGTGGATCAGCCCCGCCGCGAGGTGGCCGCTGCCGAGGCTGACCGCGAGCTTGAGGTCGACGAGGCGCTCCACCCAGTCGGGCCGGATGGCGATGACGCCGATGCGGGCCGCCGCCGACAGCGTCTTCGAGAAGCCGCCGACGTGGATCACCCGCTCCAGCCCGTCGAAGCCCGCGAGCCGCGGGCCCGGCTCCATCTCGAAGTCGGCGTAGAGGTCGTCCTCGACGATCAGGGTGTCGTGGGCCTCGGCGAGGCGCAGCACCCGGTGGACGGTGGCGGGCTTGAGGGTCACGCCGGTCGGGTTGTGGAGCCCGGAATTCGTCAGGTAGAAGCGCGGCCGGTGCTCGCGGAGCGCCAGCTCGAAGGCCGCGAGGTCGGGCCCGTCCGGCCCGAACGGCACCCCCACGACCCGCGCCCGGTGCGCCCGCAGCAGCGCGTGGAAGTTGAAGTAGCAGGGGTCGTCCACCAGCACCGCGTCGCCCGGCTCCAGCAGCAGGCGCGCGATCAGGTCGAGGGCGTGGGTGGCCGAGTCCATCAGCACGAGCTGGTCCGGATGGGCCGGGATGCCGCGCTCGGCGAGGCGCCGGGCGAGGAGGCCGCGCAAGGGGGGCAGCCCCTGCGGCACGTCGTAGGCCGCGAGGCGCTCGACGGGCTCGCGGGCGAGGGCCCGGAGCGACCGGCGCAGGGCCGCCTCCGGCATCCAGGCGGCGGGCATCCAGCCGCAGCCGGGCTTCAGCACCGCCTCGCCGGCCTCGAAGGAGTGCCGGGCGATCCAGAGCGGGTCGATCTCCCGGTCGAGCCGCGGCCCGATCGCCGCGAGGCTGAGGGGCTGGGGCCGGCCCGCCACGTAGAAGCCGGAGCCCGGCCGCGAGACGATGGCGCCCTCGGCGGTGAGCCGGTCGTAGGCCTCCACCACCGTCGACTTCGAGACGCCCATGGTCTCGGCAAAGCCCCGGATCGAGGGCAGGCGCGCCCCCGGCGCCAGGGCGCGGCCGGCGATGCGCCCCTCGATCGCGGCCATCACGGTCTCGACCCGGGTCCGCCCCGCCAACGCCGCTCCGCTCATCGGACCCTCCACCGTACCGATCGAGGTACCGGACAGTTCGGAGCGATCGTACCGGATCCGTCCCTGTCCGGAAAGCCGCCGCCGGCTCAGAACGGCGCCCGTCCCGATGTCCCATCACGAAGAGGCTCCGCCATGACCGCCCTCGACCGCTCCCGTCCCGCAAGCCCCGCCGCACCGCGCCCCGGCCCGGGCTGGCTCGCGCGCCGGGCCGCCGACGCGGTGCTCCTCGCCGCCGGCGCCGCCCTCGCGCTGCCCCTGATCCTGCCCTTCGGCTGAGGCGCCGGCGGCCGGCCATGGCGAGCGCCACGCGGGACACCCGCGCCCTCCTCGACGGCCTCGCGGGCGTCGCGATCTTCAGCGGCTCCCTCGTGGCGACCCGCCTCGCGCTCACGGGCTTCGACGCGCTCTTCCTCACCGCCGCGCGTGCCGCCCTCGCCGGGCTCGCGGCGGGCGGGGCCCTCCTCCTCCTGCGCCAGAGGCCGCCCGGCCGGGACGACCTCGGCGCCCTCGCGGTGGTGACGCTCGGGGTCGTCCTCGGCTTCCCGCTCCTCACCGCGCTCGCCCTGCGCAGCATCAGCGCGGCGCACGCCACGGTGTTCGTCGGCCTCCTGCCCCTCGCCACCGCGCTGTTCGGGGCGCTGCGGGCGGGCGAGCGGCCGGCCCCGGCATTCTGGCTGCTCGCAGGGCTCGGCAGCGCGGTGACGGCTGCCTTCGCGCTGCACGGGCAGACGGGCGGCGACGGCCTCGGGGCGGGGGACGCCCTCATGCTCCTCGCGATCCTGGCCTGCGGCCTCGGCTACGCGGAGGGCGGACGCCTCGCGCGCCGCCTCGGGGGCTGGCAGGTGATCGGCTGGGCGGGCGTGCTCGCGCTGCCCGCGACCCTGCCGCTCGCCCTCTGGCTGAGGCCCGATGCCGGGGCGCCGCCCGCGGCCGCGCTCGCCGGCCTCGCCTACGTCTCGCTGTTCAGCATGCTGATCGGCTTCGTGTTCTGGTACCGGGGGCTCGCCCGGGGCGGCATCGCGGCGGTGGGCCAGCTCCAGCTCCTGCAGCCCTTCCTGGGCCTGCTCGCGGCGGGCGTCATCCTCGGCGAGGCGGTCGAGCCGGCGATGCTCGGCTCGGCCGTCGCGGTGGCCGCCTGCGCAGCGGGGGCCCGGCGCTTCGCCTGACCGGTCCCACGGACCGGTGGCCAGACGGGGCGGGATATGGTGTATCCTCGGCCCGCATCGTCCCGGCGCGGGCGGCTCCCCGGGGCGGTCCTCGCGGTTGCCGGACGCGGCCCGCCCGGACGACCGCGCGTTCGGGTCCGGGATCGGGTGTCTTGAGCAGGAAGCCGCAGTTCCCCATCATCGGCGTCGGCGCCTCGGCCGGCGGCGTCGAGGCGCTCGAAGGGTTCTTCCGGGGCATCCCGAAATCCCCGGGCTTCGCCATCGTCATCGTCACCCACCTGAGCCCGGAGCGGGAGAGCCTGCTCCACGAGATCGTGACGCGCTTCACCGACCTCAGCGTGCAGGTGGTGACCCACGACGCGGTGATCGGCGAGAACTGCGTCTACGTGCTGCCCGCCAACGCGCTCCTCGGGATCGAGGCCGGCCGCCTCAAGATCCGCCGGCCGGGCACCAGCCGGCGCGAGCGCAAGCCCATCGACATCTTCCTGAGCGCGCTCGGGCAGGACCAGGGCGAGTACGCGGGCGGCGTGATCCTCTCGGGCGGGGACTCGGACGGGACGCTGGGCATCAAGGCCATCAAGGAGCGCGGCGGCGTCACCCTGGCCCAGGTCCGGAACGGCTACGGCCCCCAGCACCCGGACATGCCCGACAGCGCGATCTCCACGGGCTTCGTCGACTTCTGCGTGCCGGCCGGGGAGATGGGCGAGAAGCTCGCCGCCTTCGCGCGCGGCCTCAAGGCCACCGACGGGCTGCCCCGCGTGGAGGACCAGAACGATCCGGGCCACGCCCTCGACGCGGCCCGGACGGAGATCTACACGATCCTGCGCAACCAGGTTGGGCACGACTTCGCGGGTTACAAGTCCAAGGCCTTCCTGCGCCGTGTCCAGCGGCGCATGCAGATCCAGCAGGTGGACACGGTCGACGCCTACGTGGCGCGCCTGCGGCAGGACCCCGCCGAGGTCGGCGCCCTCTTCCGCGACCTCCTCATCAAGGTCACCAACTTCTTCCGGGACGCGGAGGCCTTCGCGAGCCTGGCGGAACTCGTGATCCCGCGCCTGTTCGAGGGGCGCGAGCCCGACGACACCGTGCGGGTGTGGGTGCCGGGCTGCGCCACGGGCGAGGAGGTCTACTCGGTGGCGATCCTGCTGCGCGAGCATATGGACGGGCTGCCGGACCCGCCTCGCGTCCAGGTCTTCGCCACCGACATCGACGAGCACGCGCTCACCGTCGCGCGGTCCGGGCGCTACCCGGAGCAGCTCCTCGACACCGTCTCGCCGGAGCGCCGGCGGCGGTTCTTCGTCGCGGACGGCGGCAGCTTCGTGCTGACCAAGGACGTGCGGGACCTGTGCATCTTCTCGCCCCACAGCGTGATCCGCGACCCGCCGTTCTCGCGGCTCGACCTCGTCTCCTGCCGCAACCTGCTGATCTACTTCGGCCTCGACGTGCAGAACCAGGTCCTGCCGACCTTCCACTACGCCTTGCGGCCCAGCGGCTACCTGTTCCTCGGCATGTCCGAGAACGTGAGCCAGTTCGCTGAGCTGTTCACGCCCCTCGACAAGAAGCACCGCATCTTCCGCAGCCGCGCCGAGAGCGCGCCGGTCGTGCGCGTGCCCCTGGTGGTGAGCAGCCTGCGCCAGAATGCCGGCATCCTCGACATCCGCCCGCGGCCGGGCGCCACCGGCATGATCGCCCTGCGCCAGGCGGTGGAGACGCAGGTGCTTGAGCGCTACGCGCCCCCCCACGTGGTAGCGAACCGCGACGGCGACGTGGTCTACTACTCGGCCCGCACGGGCAAGTACCTGGAGCCGGCCCCGGGCCTGCCGACCCGCCAGCTCGTGACCCTCGCCCGCAAGGGCCTGCGCCTCGAGCTGCGCACCGCCTTCCGGGAATCGATCGAGACGAACCGCACGGTGGTGCGCGAGGGCCTCGTCGTCGAGGGCGACGACGGCCGGGTGCAGCTCGTCACCGTGACGGTGGACCCGATCGGCGAGCGCCAGCAGGACGAGCCCCTGTTCCTGGTCCTGTTCGCCGACGAGGGTCCGGCGCTGACCCGCGAGGCGGCGCTGTCGCGCAACGCCCTCGTGGCCGACGGGGCCACCGCGCAGCTCGAACGGGAGCTGCGCGAGTCGCGGGAGCGCCTCCAATCCCTGATCGAGGAGTACGAGACCGCCCTGGAGGAGCTGAAGTCGTCCAACGAGGAGCTCGTCTCGGTCAACGAGGAGCTCCAGTCGACGAACGAGGAACTCGAGGCCTCCAAGGAGGAGCTGCAGTCGGTCAACGAGGAGCTGAACACCGTCAACGCGGAGCTGAACGGCAAGGTCGAGGCGCTCGACCGCGCGAACAGCGACCTCCAGAACCTGTTCGAGAGCACCGACGTCGCGACCGTCTTCCTCGATGCCGACCTGATCATCCGCAGCTTCACGCCCGCGGTGACCAAGGTGTTCAACATCCTGCCGAACGATCGCGGCCGGCCGATCACCGATCTCGCCGGGCGGCTCAGCCTGCCGCACCTCGCGGCGGACGTCGCCGAGATCATGGGGTCGGAGCACACCATCGAGCGGCAGATCGACCTGCCCGACGAGGACGCCCACTACCTCGTGCGCCTCGCCCCCTACCGCGGCGCGGACCAGCAGGCCGAGGGCGTGGTGGTGACCTTCGTGGACGTCACCTCCCTGACCCGCGCCGAGATGCGCCAGCGCATCCTGGTGGCCGAGCTGCAGCACCGCACCCGCAACCTCCTCGCCGTCGTCCAGTCGATCGCCCGGCAGACGCTCGGACCGAGCGAGGCCCTCGGCGGCTACGTGGACCGGCTGCGGGCCCTCGGGCGGGTCCAGAGCCTGTTCGGCCTCTCGAAGGGGGAGGGCATCGGCCTCCTCGACCTCGTCTCCCTGGAGCTACGGGCGCACGGGGGCGAGGCCGACGAGAACGTCTCGGTCTCGGGGCCGCCCGTCACCCTGCGCTTCGACCAGACCCAGACCCTGGCGCTGGCGCTCCACGAGCTGACCACCAACGCGGTCAAGCACGGAGCGCTCGGCGAGCCGAGGGGCAGCCTCGCGATCACCTGGACCGTCCAGCCGGACGCGGACGGCAAGTCCCGCCTGGTGCTCGACTGGCAGGAGAGCGGCGTCGACATGAAGGCGGCCGACCCGGAGCGGTCCGGCTACGGCCGGGAGCTGATCGAGAAGGCCCTTCAGTACACGCTGCGCGCGCAGACCCGGTTCGTGTTCGGTGCGGACGGCGTGAGCTGCCGGATCGAGCTGCCCCTGTGACGGGCCCGGACGGCCCGGAGCGCGCAGCAGGGGGGAGCCCGGTGGCGGCGGTGACCCACGCCTGCGGGGCGCCGGCCGAGCGGGCTCCTCAGGACTTCGCGACGACCTCGATGTCCCGGTCCATCCCGCTCTCGACCTTGAACTCGCGGGTGTAGACCTGACCGTCGTGGCGGGCGATCAGCACGTAGTCGCCCTCCGCCAGCGTTACCTGCGGAAAGGCGCCGATCGCCTCGCGGATGGTGTCGCCGCCGGGCGTCAGGACCGAGAAGGCGGTCCCCGCGAAGGCCTCGGCGCCGGGGGCGGCCACGAGCTTGAGGGTGACGGTGGCGGCCCGGTGGTTGAGGGTCGCGTCGGTGACCTTGCCGTTCTCGACCTTCAGGTCGGCCCGCTGGATCGCGTTCGACTCCCCGTAGGTCGAGACCACGTGATAGGTGCCCTCAGGGAGCCGCAGGAGCTCGCCGGCCTTCACGCCGCTGCGCACGAGCCGTCCCTCCGAGTTCGTCCCGATGGGCACGAAGACCGAGAAGGAGAGCTGGCCGGGGGCGATCCGGGTATCGCCGATGGCGCCCGAGAGCTTGAGGGCGCCCGCGCTGACCCGCAGCTGCTCGCCCACCGGCTGCCCGGCCATCACCACCCGCTTCGAGGCCGTGGCGTAGCCGTAGGTGACGGTGGCGACGTAGGGGCCGGGCGCCAAGCGGAAGCTCGGCTCGGGCTCGCTCGAGCGCGCGACGATGGCGGGCCGGGCGCCGTCCTGGCGCTCCTCGTAGACCCGCCAGGCGAGGCCCGAGCGCAGGGGCTGACCGCCGCCGGAGAGCACCGCGCTCAGGGCGAGCGCCGCCTCGCCCTCCGCGGGGGCGGCGGGCGCGGGGCTCGGCAGGATCGGCCCGGTGATCGAAGGTGAGGGCAGCCCGGCGCCGAGGCGGTTCGGCACCGGATCGGCCTGGGCCCAAGCCGCCGCAGGCATAAGGAGAGCCGCCGCGGCCGTCGGCGTCGCGCCCATCGCCAGCAGACCGCGTCGCATCGCCTTCCTCCGACCGATTGCCAAACGCCCGCGCAGGGGCCACCTGCCCTCCGTCTGGACCGCGACCGTGGCGGCCGCAAGGCCGCGCGCGCCCGCGCCCCCCGTTCGAAGCGAGCCCCGATGACCGAGACCCTCGACCTCCTCCGCAGCCGCCGCTCGGTGGCGCCCCCGCGCCTGGAGGCGCCCGGCCCCGGGCCCGAGGACATCGACACGATCCTGCGCATCGCCTCCCGGGTGCCGGACCACGGCAAGCTCGCGCCCTGGCGCTTCCTGGTGATCGCCGGCGAGGCGCGCGCGCGGGTCGGTGAGACCATCGCGGCGGCCTACCGGGCGGACAACCCCGAGGCCGACGAGGCCCGCCTCGCGATCGAGCGCAACCGCCTCGCCCAGGCGCCGCTGGTCATCGCGGTGGTGTCGCGCGCAGGCCCCCACGCCAAGATCCCGGAATGGGAGCAGGTGCTCTCGGCCGGCGCGGCCGCCATGAACCTCGTCGTCGCCGCCAACGCCCTCGGCTACGCCAGCGCCTGGCTCACCGAGTGGTACGCCTACGACCGCCGGGTCCTCGACGCGCTCGGCCTCGCCCCGCGGGAGCGCATGGCGGGCTTCATCCACATCGGCCGCCCGGCCGAGGCCCCGGCCGACCGGCCGCGGCCGGACCTGTCCGAGATCGTCACCACCCTCTAGGGCGCCCCGGGCTCTCGCGCGGGGAAGCGAGGCCGCCGCGGCGGGCTGACGATGCGGCCGGCGCGGCCTATCTGAGGGCCGGACACCCGAACCGGCCCGGAGCCCATGCATTACGATCCCGAGAACCGCACCCTGCCGCACAACCCCCTGAAGGCCCTGGTGGCGCCGCGGCCGATCGGCTGGATCAGCGCCATGGACCGCGCGGGCCGGCTCAACCTCGCGCCCTACTCGTTCTTCAATGCGGTGGCCGACGACATGGTGGCCTTCTCGTCCTCGGGGCGGAAGGACGCCATGACCTTCGCGGAGGAGGGGGGCGAGTTCGTCTGCAACCTCGCGACCTACGATCTGCGCGAGGCGATGAACGCCACCTCGGCACCCCTGCCGCGGGGCGAGAGCGAGTTCGCGGCGGCGGGCCTCACCACGGCGCCCTCCGCCCGGGTGCGCCCGCCCCGGGTCGCCGCGGCTCCGGCCGCCATCGAGTGCCGCTGGGTGCAGACGATCCCCCTCGTCGGCCTGGATGGCCGCGAGCCCACGAACTTCCTGGTGATCGGGCAGGTGGTGTCCGTCTACGTCGACGACCGCTTCGTCGTCGACGGCCTCGTCGACACGGGGGCGATGCGCCCGATCATGCGCGGCGGCTACTTCGACTACTTCGCCGTGACCCCGGAGTCCCGCTTCGCGATGCATCGGCCGAAGGGCGGCGGCCAGGGAGCCTGAGGCGCATCAGGAAAAGCCCGCGGCCGCGGCGCGGATGCCCGCCGCGTCCCGCGCGAAGACGCCCGAAAAGCCGTCCCGCCGGGCCCGCGCGACGCGCTCCGCGAGATGCGCGTCGCCGAGATCCCGGGGGAGGGCGCTGTCGAGGGCCGGCACGCCGGCCGCCGCCGCGGCGAGGACGAGGGCGCCGCGCGCCGCGGCGAGGGGCGCTGGATCGATGCCATCCAGCGCCTCCGCCCCGGCGAGGCCGAGCCGGGCCGCGAGGGCCTGCGCGTCCCAGCCGAGCCCGGCGAGCCGGGGGCTCGCCGCCGCCAGCGCCGGCAGGGCGAGGACGCCCCGGGGGGTCTCCACGCTGACGAGGAGGCGCAGACACCCGTCCGGCAGCCCGGCTTGCGCCTCGTGCACCGCGAGCCGCGCGCCGATCCGGGCGAGGACGCGCGGATCTTCGACCCCGCCGAGCAGGATCCCGTCGCATCCGTGGGCGAGGGCGGCCTCCAGCCCGGCGAGATCCGGGGCGAGGCGGGCGTAGAGGGGCGGGCCGGGCGGAAGGGAGCCCGGGAGACCGGGAGGGGCCACGAGAGCGTCGGCCCGCGCGGCCTCGGCCGGTCCTCCGGCGGCGAGGATCAGGACCGCGCGCAGCGGTGCGGGCGCCTCCCCGGGCGCCGGTCGGGTTCGGTCCTGAGGCATGTCGGGGTCCACCGGACGCCCGGCGGGGCGAGCCGGATTTCAAGCTTTCTTTACCATAATCAGAACAGAATCCGGGTCATCGGGGCAGCGTCGGCGCGCGCCCCGCGCCGTCCGGAGATTCCCGGCGGCGCAGCGGACCGGGCGGCGCATGTTTCTGTTCACCACACCAGGGAGCACCACGCGCGAGGCCGCGGCGCCGGTTCCGGCCGCCGCGGGCCGCGCGCCCGCCGGGGTGGTCGAGGCGATCCGCGACGGCGCGCGCACCAGCGGCGTCGGCTTCGACTACCTGCTCGCCACCGCGCAGCGCGAATCCGCGCTCGATCCCGCCGCGAAGGCCGGCACCTCCTCGGCCACCGGGCTGTTCCAGTTCATCGAGCAGACCTGGCTCGGCACCCTGAAGACCGCCGGGCCGCGGCTCGGGCTGCAGGCCTACGCGGACGCGGTCACGGCCCGGCCCGACGGCACCTACGCGGTGGCCGACCCCGCCACCCGCCAGGCGATCCTCGACCTGCGGCGCGACCCCCGGATCTCGGCGACCCTGGCGGGCGCCCTCACCCAGAAGAACCGCGAGGCGCTGTCGGCCGCCCTCGGCCGCGAGCCGACCGGTGGCGACCTCTACGCCGCCCACGTGCTCGGCGCGAAGGGCGCCGTGGCGCTGGCCGCCGCCGCGCAGGCGAGCCCCGAGCGCGCCGCCGCCCTGGACCTGCCCGAGGCGGCGGCCGCCAACCGGGGCCTGTTCTACGACCGCAGCGGCCGGCCGCGCGGCGCGGCCGAGCTCTACGCCGTGCTGGCGGCGGCCCCCGCTGCGGCGGCCGGCGCGGCGCGCGGCGCCAGCGACGTGACCGGCCTCGCCCAGGGCGAGGCGAGCCTGCCGCAGGCGGCCTCGGCCTACGCGGCCGTCGACGGGGGCGGCCTGCGCGCCCTCTTCCAGACCGACCGGCGCCAGGGGGCCCTCTCGGAGGGCGTCTCCCGCCTGTTCCAGGGGCGCGCCGCCGCGCCCGCCCGGGAGGCCCCGACCTACTTCCCGCGCTCCGCGCAGGAGCCGGCACCCACCGAAGGGGCCACGCCCGCGCCGGAGGCCGGAACCGATCCCGGCCCCTACGCCGCACAGGCCGCGATCCCGGCGGCCGGGCTCGCCCTCGTCAACGCGCCGCTGCCCCCGCGGCGGCCGCCCGAGCTCGCGGCCGCCCGTGCGGGCATCGCCGCCAAACCCCTTGACCTGTCCCTCTTCGCGATCCGGAGCGGCCCATGATCATCCGCCAGTTCCTGGCCTCCACCCAGGCCAGCTCCGCGGGGCAGCGGGCGGAATCGGCCGCGGCGCTCGCCCGTGCCTTCCTCTACGGCGGGCTCGGCCCGGAGGAGGCCTGGGAGGCCAAGACCGCCTTGTTCGCCCTCCTGGACGATCCCGCCCCGGTGGTGCGCGGAGCGCTGGCCGAGGCCTGCGCGGCCTCGGCGCGGGCGCCCCGCGCCCTCGTGGTGGCGCTCGCCTCCGACCAGCCCGAGATCGCGGGCCTCGTCCTCGCCCGCTCGCCGGTCCTCACCGACGCCGACCTCGTCGACGCCGCCGCGATGGGCGGCGAGGCGGTGCGGGCGATGATCGCGGGCCGCCACCATCTCTCGCACGCGGTGGCGGGGGCGCTCGCCGAGATCGGCGGCGTCGGGACGCTGTGCGTCCTCGCCGCCAACCCGACCGCGAACATCACCACCGGCCGCCTCCTGCGGATGGTCGAGCGCCACGGCGGCGACGCCGCGCTCCGCGAGGCGCTGCTGGCGCGGGCGGACCTGCCGATCGAGGTCCGGCACGCGGTGGGCGCACGCCTCGCCCGGACGCTCGCGGACTTCGCCGCGGCCTGCGGCTGGCTCTCGCCCGAGCGCGGCGCGCGGATGAGCCGGGAGGCCGGGGAGCGCACGGTGCTCGACCTCTGCGACGGCGCCGGCGCCGCCGCCCAGGCCCGGGTGGTGCGCCACCTGCGCGGCCTCGGGGAGCTCAACGCCGGCCTGATCCTGCGGGCGATCCTGTCGGGCCAGATGCCCTTCGTGGAGGCGGCCTACGCGGAGCTCACCGGCCTCGACGGCGCCCGCATCGCCGGGCTGCTGCGCGAGCCGCGCGGGATCGCCACCCTGCACCAGCGGGGCGGCCTCGCCGCCGCCCTCCTGCCCGCCTTCACGGCGGCGCTGACCGCCTGGCGGGAGGCCCGGGAGGGCACGACGGGGCTCTCCGGGGCGGGCCTGTCGCGGCGGATGATCGAGCGCTCGCTCTCGGCCTGCGAGGACATGCCCTTCGGCGACATGCAGGCCGTGACGGCGCTGCTCGCCCGCTACGAGGCCGAGGCGGCCCGGGACGAGGCCCGGGAGGTCGCCCGCGCCATCGCCGAGGAGGCCGCGGCGCGCGAGACCGCCCGCCGCGCCACCGAGGCGCTCGAGGCGGAGTGGCGGGACGCGCAGGGCCGCGAGGCCGAGCGGCTCATGGCGGAGCGCATGCTGGCCGATCCCGTCGCGGAGCCGGACGAGGCGTCGAGCCCCTTCGACGCCGTCCTCGACGCCCTGCCGGAGGCCATCCTGGCGAGCTTCCGCGAGGAGCAGGAGCGCCTGGAGCGCGAGGCCGAGGAGGCCCGCGCCCGGGAAGCCGCCGAGGCCGCCCTGGCGGGCTTCCCGGAGGCGCTGCTCGCCCAGTTCCGCATCGCCGCGGAGGACGCGCCGGACAGGCTGGCGGCCTGAGGGGTACGGGTTCTCCGGGCTCGTCGTTCGGGGGCGTCCCGGCTACTCCGCCGGCACCTGGTGCGGCTCCGGCCCCGCGGCAGCGGCGGGCTCGGCTTCCGCCTCCATCCCCGCCTGGACGTCCCGCCTGCGGAAGATCCGCATCACCACCACGAAGAAGACCGGCACGAAGAACACCGCGAGCACGGTCGCCGAGATCATGCCGCCCATCACCCCGGTGCCGATCGCCTGCTGGCTCTTCGAGGCGGCCCCCGTCGCGATGGCGAGCGGCACCACGCCGAAGATGAAGGCGAGCGAGGTCATCACGATGGGGCGGAAGCGCAGGGTCGCGGCCTGCACGGTCGCCGCGATGATGTTCGTCCCGGGCTTCCAGAGGTCGCGGGCGAACTCCACGATCAGGATCGCGTTCTTGGCCGAGAGGCCGATGATCGTGATGAGCCCGATCTTGAAGTAGACGTCGTTCGGGAGCCCCCGCAGGTACACGGCCGCCACCGAGCCGATCACCCCGAGCGGGATCACGAGCAGCACCGAGAACGGGATCGCCCAGCTCTCGTAGAGGGCGGCGAGGCACAGGAACACGATCAGCACCGACAGGGCGAGGAGCAGCGAGGCCTGGGAGCCCGCCTGCTTCTCCTGCAGGGACTGGCCGGTCCAGGTGTAGCCGAAGCCCTTCGGGAGCTGGGTGACCAGCCGCTCCATCTCGGCGATCGCGTCGCCCGACGTGTAGCCGGGGTTCGGCTCGCCGGTGAAGCGCACCGACTGGTAGCCGTTGAAGCCGACGATCTGGCTCGGCCCCATGCTCCACTTGACCTCGGCGATGGAGGAGAGCGGCACCATCGTGCCCTGCGCGTTCTTCACCGCGTAGTTCAGGAGGTCCGCCGCCTGCATGCGCTGGAGCTGCTCGGCCTGGACGTAGACGCGCTGCATCTTGCCCCGGTTCGGGAAGTCGTTGGTGTAGACCGAGCCGAGGTTGACCTGGATCGTGTCGTTGATGTCCTCGAACTTCACCCCCAGCGCCGCGGCCTTCTCGCGGTCGATGATCAACTCGGCCTGCGCCGTGGCCGGCAGGCCCTCGATCTTCATCTTCTGGAGGATGGGGCTCTTCTTGGCGAGCGCCAGGAGCTGCGCCTCAGCCGCCACCAGGGCCGCGTAGCCCCGCTGGGCCCGGTCCTGGAGGCGGAAGGAGAAGCCCGCCGCGTTGCCGAGGTTGTCCACCGGCGGCGGCTCCTGCGCGTCGATGATCGCGTCGCGGTAGCCCGCGAGCGCCGCGTTGGTGCCGGCGACGAGGGCGGCGGCCGAGTTCGCCGCGTTGCGCTCCGACCAGGGCTTCAGGGTGACGAAGGCCTGGGACAGGTTCGGGCCCTGGCCCGAGAACGAGAAGCCGTTGAGGATCGTCACGGTGGCGACGCCGGGCTGCGCCAGCAGGTGCTCCTCGACCTTGCGCACCGCCGTCTGCGTCCGGTTGAACGAGGCGCCGGACGGCGTCTGGATGTCCACCGTGAAGAAGCCCTGGTCCTCCACCGGCAGGAAGCCCTCGGGCAGGCGCAGGAAGGCGTAGGCCGTGCCCGCCACGAGGGCGAGGTAGACGAGCATCACGCGGCCGGACTTGCGGATCATCCACGTGGTGCCGCGGCCGTAGCGGGCGGTCTCGCGGTCGACGAAGCGGTTGAACCAGCCGAATACGCCGCCCTTGGCGTGGCCGTGGCCCTTCTCGATCGGCTTCAGCAGCGTCGCGCAGAGCGCCGGGGTCAGCGAAAGGGCGAGCAGCGCCGAGAAGGCGATCGAGGTCACCATCGCGATCGAGAACTGGCGGTAGATGATGCCGACCGAGCCGGGGAAGAACGCCATCGGGATGAACACCGCGACGAGCACCAGCGTGATGCCGATGATGGCCCCCGTGATCTGGTCCATCGCCTTGCGGGTGGCCTCCTTCGGGGAGAGGCCCTCCTCGTTCATGATGCGCTCGACGTTCTCGACGACCACGATGGCGTCGTCGACGAGGATGCCGATGGCCAGCACCATGCCGAACATGGTGAGCACGTTCACCGAGAAGCCGGCGAGCAGCATCACGGTGACGGTGCCCATCAGGGCGATCGGCACCACGATCGTCGGGATGAGGGTGTAGCGGATGTTCTGCAGGAACAGGAACATCACGAGGAAGACCAGCACCACCGCCTCGATGAGGGTGTGCATCACCTTCTCGATGGAGGCCTTCACGGCCGGGGTGATGTCGTATGGGATGTCCCACTTGAGGTTGGCGGGGAAGAACTGGGACAGCTCCTCCATCTTGGCGCGGATGGCCTTGGCGGTCTCCAGCGCGTTGCCGTCCGGGGCGAGCGTCACCGAGATGCCAGCAGCCTCCCCGCCGTTGAGCCGCGTCGAGAACTGGTAGGCGTCGCCGCCGAGCTCGATCCGGGCGACGTCGCGCAGGCGCACGTTCGAGCCGTCGGAGTTCGCCCGCAGCACGATTGCGCCGAAATCCTCCACCGTGTTGAGCTGGCCCTTAACGATGATCGGCGCGAAGGTCGCCTGGCCGACCGGGCTCGGCTGCGCGCCGACGGCGCCCGAGGCGATCTGGATGTTCTGGTTGCGGATGGCGTCGGTGACGTCGTCGGCGTTGAGGGAGAGGCCCCGGAGCTTGTCGGGGTCGACCCAGACGCGAAGGCTGCGCTCCGTCGAGTAGAGGGTCGCGCGCCCGACGCCCGGGATGCGGCGGATCTCGTTGATGACGTTGCGGATCAGGAAGTCGCCGAGCCCGATCTCGTCCATCGATCCGTCGGTGGAGACGAGGGTGATGATGTTGAGGGTCGCGGCCGAGGCCTCCTCAACCAGGATGCCCTGCTGGCGCACCTCCGCGGGCAGGCGGGCCTCGACACGCTTGAGGCGGTTCTGCACCTCGACGGAGGCCAGCGCCGGGTCGGTGCCGGGCAGGAAGGTCGCGGTGATGTTGATCGAGCCGAACGAGTCGGTGGTCGACTCGAAGCTCATGATGTTGGCCGCGCCGTTCAGCTCGTCCTCGATGAGGCGGGTCGTGCCCGTGTAGAGGCTCTCCACCGAGGCGCCCGGATAGGCGGTCGATAGGGCGATCGAGGGCGGCGCGATCACCGGGTACTGGGCGACCGGCAGGTTGGGGATGGCGAGCGCGCCGCCCAGGCAGATGAACAGGGCGACGACCCAGGCGAAGACCGGGCGGTCGATGAAGAAGCGTGCCATGGGGCTCTAGCGGACTTTCTCGGTGGCCTGGAGGCTCAAGGTCTGGGGGCCGCGGGGGTCTCGCCCCGCGGCCGGCGCAGCTTGCCGGATCAGCGGGTGCGGGCCTGGGCCGTCGATTGCGGCGCGGCGTCGGCCTCGGCATCGGGGTCGCGGGGCTTGCCCTCGGCCGGGTCCTGGGCCGGCGCCGGGTCGAGGGGCTTCACCTGCATCCCGGCGTTGATCTTCTGGAAGCCCTCGACGATGACCCGCTCGCCCGCCTTCAGGCCGTCGCGGATCAGCCAGTTCTCGCCGACCACGGGGCCGACCTCGACGGGCTGGAGCATGGCCTTGTCGTCGGCCCGCACCACCCAGACTTCGGCCCGGCCGTCATTGGTGCGCTGGACCGCCTGCTGGGGCACCGCGATGGCGTCGGAATCGATGCCCTGCTTGATGCGCGCGCGGACGTACATGCCGGGGAAGAGCTCGTCGTGCGGGTTCGGGAACTGCACGCGCAGGGTGACCTGGCCGGTGCTCGGGTCGGCGGTGACGTCCGAGAACAGCAGGCGGCCGGCGAGCGGGTAGAGGGCGCCGTCGTCCATGATCAGGTGGACGTTGGCGGCGTCGTTCTCGAGCCGCGCCAGCTCGCCGCTGGCGAGGTCGCGCCGCAGCTTGTTCAGCTCGCCCACCGACTGGGTGATGTCGACGTAGATCGGGTCGAGCTGCTGGATCGTCGCCAGCACGCCGGTGGCGCCCTGCTCGATCAGGGTGCCTTCGGTGAGGAGCGCGCGGCCGATGCGGCCGGAGATGGGCGCCCGCACGTCGGTCCAGCTGAGGTTGAGCTTGGCCCGGTCGCGGGCGGCCTTGGCGCCGGCGACCTCCGCCTCGGCCTGCTTCCTGCCCGCGTAGGCGGTGTCGTACTGGGCCTGGCTCGCGGTCTGCTTGCTGAGCAGCGTCTCGAGGCGCTCCGCCTGCTGGTTGGCGAGGACCAGCGCCGCCTCCTGCCGGGCCAGCGCCGCCTCGGCGCTGGCGAGCTCCACCGCGTAGGGGGCCGGGTCGATCTTGTAGAGGACGTCGCCCTCCTTGACCTGGCTGCCCTGCTCGAACAGGCGGCGCACCACGAGGCCGGAGACGCGCGAGCGCACCTCGGCGATGCGCATCGGCGCGACGCGGCCCGGCAGGTCGCGGACGTAGGGGATCGGCTGCGGCGCCACCGTGACGACACTGACCTCCGGCACCGCCGCCGGAACCGGGGCGGCCGCCTGCTGTTTCTGGTTGCAGGCCGAGAGGGCGACCATCACGAGGCCCAGGCTGAGCGCGGTCGCGCCGGTCAGGGCGGGCCGTGCGCTTCGGGCGGGGCGGGTCTGGGGGCTCACGATCACTCTGCTCCTGCGGCACGCATGTGGGTGCGACGGGTTCGGGCGGCCCGTCCGGATTTCTGAAGGATGCATGGCCGCACCGTCGGGCGCGGCTGCCGTGGCAAGGACCGGACCGGCGCGCGGCGCGGGATCCGGGGACCGCCCTGCACGCCGGCTGCGCGCGGCGGCCGGGCGGACATCATCGGGCGCAATGGGGCGATCCCGCGGCCGCACCCCTGCGTGGAGTGGGACGGAGGATCGCTTCCGGCAGGGGGGCTGGCAAGAGGCCGACAAAAGCGCACGCAAGGGGACCCGCATCGCGCCGCGGCGGTGCCGCCGCAATCCGGCAGCACGGCGCGGGTGCCCTGCTCAGGCAGCCAGCTCAGGCGGCCTTGGGCGGGCGCTCGGGGAGGGTGGCGGGCGCGGCAACGAGGGGATCCGCGGCGGCGGGCGGGAAGCCGGCCCGGGCGGGGATCCGCTCCGAGGGCGCGGGATCGGGCGCGAGGCGGCGGTCGTCGCCGGGCGGATCCTCGGCATCGGGCGCGGTCAGCACGGCGACGGCGCGCGCCGCGGCCGGGGGGGCCGTGAGGGCGGACAGCCCCTGGGACCGGGGCGGCAGGTCGCCGTAGCGGTCATCCGGCATCCCGGCGAGGACGAGCAGAAGCAGGGCGAGCAGGCCCGCGAGCACGCCGAGGCGCACGCGGCCCGGATGCCCGGCGGCGCGCCGATGCGCGGCATTGTTGCGCCGACGATCTATCGCGGGTGCTGACGTCACGAGCCTGACAGTAGGGACGCGGGCCGAGGCGCGCAATCGCCTGCGACATCCTGTCGAGCGCCGCGGGACGGTGGATTCGCGCGATCGCCGCGAGCCCGAATCGAAATGTCAAGACAAGCGTTGCGGGAATCCCACAGGCTGACCGCCGCTGTCCCCAGCGGGTTGACCGGGCGGCAGCCCGCGGCCAAGCCTGCCCGGACCGGATGGCCGTCAGCGGCGAGACCGCGCAAGGTCGGAGCGGCCCCGATGCCGCCGGACCGCGCCCCGCCGCAGCCCCGACCAGGAGGAGCCCATGTCGAACCGTCGCATCGCAGCGGCCGCGATTCTCACCGCGGGCCTCGCGCTCGGCGCCGCCCCCGCCCGGGCCGCCAACCCGTTCGACAGCGGGCCGATCGCCGACTTCATGAACATCTTCCGGACGCAGGCGATCCCTCGCGAGACGGTGGCCTGGACGGGCTCGGAGAAGGCCGGCACCATCGTGGTGTCCACGAGCCAGCGCCGGCTCTACTACGTGCTCGGGGGCGGGGCCGCGATCCGCTACGGCGTCGGGGTCGGCCGCCAGGGCTTCTCGTGGTCGGGCGTGAAGACGGTCACCATGAAGAAGGAGTGGCCGGCCTGGCGCCCGCCGGCGCAGATGCTCGCCCGCCGCCCGGACCTGCCCCGCTATATGGCGGGCGGCCAGGACAACCCCCTCGGCGCCCGCGCCCTCTACCTCGGCTCCTCGCTCTACCGCATCCACGGCTCGAACGAGCCGGAGACGATGGGCGCCGCGGTGTCCTCCGGCTGCATCCGCATGACGAACAAGGACGTGGTCGACCTCTACGACCGCGCGCGGATCGGCACCAAGGTCGTCGTTCGCAACTGACGGGATCGTCCCGGCGACGGCGCGGGTCCCGCGTCGTGCCGTGACGATCCCACGGGGGGTCCCGCCGCAGGGTTCCGCGCCCCGGCGAACCTGCGCCCCGGGGGCGCGCATCGATGCCGGCGAACCATGCGGGCTGGCGCGGACGGGACGGGTGATGATCTTCGGTGTCGATGTCGGGCTGATCGCGGCCCTGTTCGGGGTCGCGGTGGCGGCGGGGTGCGTCGACGCCATCGCGGGCGGCGGCGGGCTCATCACCATGCCGGCCCTGTTGCTCGCGGGCCTCGACCCGGTCAGCGCGCTCGGCACCAACAAGCTGCAGGGCAGCGCCGGCTCCACCTCGGCCACCGTCGCCTTCGCCCGGCGCGGGCTGATCCGCTGGCGGGAGGCGGTGCCGGCGGCGGCCGCCGCGGGGGCGGCCTCGATCCTCGGCGCGCTCTGCGTCAGCCTGCTGCCGCGGAACTTCCTCAACGCGGCGGTGCCGATGCTCCTCGTGGGCATCGCCGTCTACTTCGCCACCGCGCGGCGGATGAGCAACGAGGACGCCACCGCCCGGATCGGGCCGGGCACCTTCGCGCTGACCTTCGCCCCCGCGATCGGCTTCTACGACGGGGTGTTCGGGCCCGGCGCCGGCTCGTTCTACATGATCGGCTTCGTGACGCTCCTCGGCCTCGGTGTGGTGCGGGCGACCGCCCACACCAAGCTCGCCAACGCCGCGAGCAACCTCGGCAGCCTCGGCCTGTTCGCCCTCGGCGGCCACGTGGTCTGGCCCATCGGCCTCGCCATGGCGGTGGGCGCCTTCACGGGCGCGCAGATCGGCTCGGTCCTCGCCGTGCGCCTCGGCGCCCGGCTGATCCGGCCGCTCCTCGTCACCATCGCCTGCGCGATGGCGCTGCGCCTGCTCGCCGACCCCGCCAACCCCCTCCGGCAGGCCGTGGCCGGCCTGATCGGGGTGGGGTAGGGCGCCTCATTTCGGCATGAAGGCCCAGTAGTCGAGATCGAGGATCACGGCCGGGTCGTAGGCGTCTCCCGGGCCGTCGCCCTGCCTGTCCGGGTGGGCGCCGCAGGGCTGGTTCTTCGTGGCCACCGTGCGCAGGCGCAGCAGGCCGACGTCGTCGCGCCCGGCATCCGCGGTGTCGAGCACCTCGCTCCAGGCATAGACGGTGTCGCCCGCAAACAGCGGCGCGACGTGGCGCCCGGCGTTGATGCCCGCCAGCGCGAAGGCGTTGGCGAGCCCGTTGAAGCTGAGCGCCCGGGCGAGCGAGATGACGTGGCCGCCGTAGATCAGCCGCCGGCCGAACCGCGTCTCCTTGGTGGCGTGGGCGTCGAAGTGCACCTTGGCGGTGTTCTGGAACAGGCGGGTGGCGATCTGGTGCTCGGCCTCCTCGACGGTCATGCCGTCGACGTGGTCGATGCGCTCGCCCTTGGCATAGTCGCCGAAGCGGTGGGGGCTGCCGGCGAGGTCGAGGTCGTAGGCGGCCGGGTCGATCCGGGGCAGGGCGCCCGCGAGGTCGGCCGGGTCCACCACCTTGGCGAGGCTCGGCACGCGCTCCTCGGCGATCGCGGCCTCGGGGTCGCGCTTGCGCACCAGCACCCAGCGGCAATAGCTCAGCACGGTCTCGCCGCGCTCGTCCGAGCCTACCGAGCGCACGTAGACGACGCCCGTCTGCCGGTTGGAGCTCTCCTTGAGGCCGATCACCTCGGAGACGGTGGAGAGGGTCTCGCCCGGGTAGACCGGACGCCGGAAGCCGCCCTCGGCGTAGCCGAGATTGGCGAGCGCGTTGAGCGAGATGTCCGGCACCGTCTTGCCGAACACCACGTGGAAGGTGAGGAGGTCGTCGAGCGGGCTCCGCGGGTAGCCGATCGCCCGCGCGAAGGCGTCCGAGGACTGCACGGCGAAGCGCGGCCCGTAGAGGGCGGTGTAGAGGGCGACGTCGCCGGTGCTCACGGTGCGGGGCGTCGCGTGGCGGATGGTCTCGCCGAGGCGGAAATCCTCGAAGAAGCGGCCGGGATTGGTCTTCATGGCGGGCGGGTCGTCCTGGTGGCGGTTCGGGCGGCGGGCGACCGGAGGGTCAGATCATCGCCTGCGCGAGATCGACGGTGATCAGCTTCTGCACGAAGAGCAGGATGAGGATCAGGATCACGGGCGAGATGTCGACGCCGCCGAGGTTCGGCAGGATGTTGCGGATCGGCCGCAGCACGGGCTCCGTCAGCCGGTAGAGCACCTCGCCGATCTGAGCCACGATGGGGTTGCGCACGTTCACGACGTTGAAGGCCACGAGCCAGCTCAGCACGGCGCTCGCGATCAGCACGTAGATGTAGAGCTGGATGATCGTGTTGATGAGCCAGAAGAGGGCGTACATGCGCGGTTCTGATGTCCTCGGGCGCCTCGCGACCGGGCCTCCCGCGCTGGGGTGCCGCGACGCGAGATTCGGGAATTGACAGGGCGAGGCGCCCAAGCCTACAAGGCCGGCGCCTCGACGGGGCTGTAGCTCAGATGGGAGAGCGCCGCAATCGCACTGCGGAGGTCAGGGGTTCGAATCCCCTCAGCTCCACCAGGTTTTTCTAACCTGTTGGGATAGCAATAACCCATTGCCCGATAGCGGGCTTTGGGCGTAGCCTGGTACACCAGAGTGGTACACCAGGGCTCTCGAACCCGTGGCCAGAAAAGATCCTCGTTTGCAGCTGCGCGGCGGCATTTGGTACGTGCGGGTCAAGGTCCCGGATGCCATTCGAGCCGCCGGGCTTATCAAGCAGCGGGAGTTTCGGAAGTCCCTGAAAACCCGTGACCCCGCGGAGGCCCGGCGCCTCCTGCGTTTTGAATGCATTCGGATCGATGCCGAGATCGACGCTGCACGGCGGCGCCTTGCCCCGTCGCCTATCAGAGCACTCTCCCGCTCCGAGATGCAGTCCATGGCTCTTGAATGGTTTCACGAAGCCGAACGGAAACGGGTTCGCACGCCCTCTATGCTCAAGCCGCACCTCTTACCCTCGGAGGTCCGCGAGGACTTGGAGCATCAGGAAGCTATCCTCAACGACCATGACGATGAGGATTGCCTGAGGCAATCGCAGGATGCGGCGCGACGCCTCCTCATCCAGCATGGCTTCGAAATAGATCCGAGGGCGCGCGAGCTACTGGACCTCGCTGAGCTGCTGCGAAGAGGAATGCTCGAGCAGACCCGGCGCGCATTACGAGAAGCTACCGGAGATTACTCTAAGCGGGCGGGCGACGATCTGTTCGCCGAAGTCCGTGCCGACGGCATGCCTCTGGTGCAACCCGTTGCACGGATCGTCAGCCTCTCTGAGCTTATCAGGAGGCACAAGGCTGAGCCCGCTCGGGCGAAGCTCTCCCCTAAATCGAAGCTTAAGGGCGAGGCTCAAGCCCGCCTATTCGAGGAAGTATTTGGCGGAGGCAGAGACATAAAGGCGATCGGGCGTGGTGATGTCGGAGGTTTGGTCGATCTCCTGACCAAGTTGCCCACCAATGCGAGCAAACGCTTCCCCGGGTTGAGCTCGGTCGAGGCAGCGGAGATGGCCGCGGCATCTGGGCTCGAGCCGGTGAACCGCCTCACAGCATCTTCCTACCTGGCTGCCTTCTCCGCCCTCATGGAATTTGCCATCTCGCGTGGTTGGCGAGACGACAACCCCGCCAAGCACTTCTCAGTCGGATCGGATGGGGTGGCCGCCAAGGATCGGAGGCGGCCGTTCTCGACGGCGCAGCTCATCAAGATCTTCGACGCGCCGCTGTACCGGGGCTGCCTCGACGATGAGGGGGGTTACGCCAAGCTGGGACCGAACTTGATCCGCCGCGGTCGCTTCTGGGTGCCGCTGATCTCGCTGTTCACCGGCATGCGAATGAACGAGATTTGCCAGCTTCACGTGGAAGATATTGAGAACCGGGACGGCGTTGACGTAATCGTCGTCCGATCCGACGACGCCGGGACGAGACGCGTCAAGACTGCGGCTGGCGAGCGCATACTGCCCATACATCCTGAGTTGGTCCGCTGCGGATTGCTGACCTATCATCGTGAGGTAGCCACACGGGGCGAGGTGAGACTTTTCCCCGAGCTTAGGGCAGCCAAGGCGTCGGGCTACATCAGCGACAACCTTTCGAAGTGGTTCGCACACTTCCTTGCGAAAGCAGGCGCCAAGGCGCCGCGGACTAGTTTCCACTCTTTCCGGCACAACTACCGAGACGCGCTTCGAGAGGCGGACATCTCGGCGGACCGTGTTCGCGCGTTGGGGGGTTGGTCGGGCGGAGGCACGGAAAGCCACTACGGATCGGGGCTTCGCCCCGCCACGCTAGCGGCAGAAAACGAGAAGATCAGCTTTCCAGGCCTTTGTCTTAGGCATCTTCACACGAGAGATGACGCAGCCTAAGCGCTTGCTGGTTATGTATAATTTGATTAGATGCCAAAGAAACGGTACAATCATCTCTCGATTGGCAAAGGATCGGAGAGATGATCAACAAATTCTGGCATCTAGAAAATCTAGGTAGAATTAGACTTTCAAAATCATTCTTCCTGCGAGACTTTCTGCACAGTGAAATCGGCGCATTCTATGGCATCCGCAATGTGCCAAGCGACGTCGATTTAGCCGTTCACACTGGCCGCCAGCTTTGCGAGCACCTTCTTGAACCGATACAGGACACTTTCGGGCGCATCCACATCCGCTCGGGTTACCGCTCGCCGGAACTCAATGGCTTCGGCAGCAGGCGGCGGCTGAAATGTGCCTCCAACGAGAACACCTTTGCCGATCATATTTGGGACGTCCGGGATAGGAATGGCAACGCAGGGGCGTGCGCGTGCGTTGTGGTGCCCTGGTTGCTGGATCGAGTGCGTGAACCGGGCGACTGGATGCGTTTTGCGTGGTGGATCCACGACCACCTTTCGTACCATCGGTTGGTGTTCTTCGCCTATCAGACTGCCTTTAATATTTCATGGCGGGACAAGCCAGAGCGATCAATCCGGTCCTTCGCGGAGCCACAAGGACGTTTAACCGGACCGGGCATGCTGAACGGTGCTGGCGGTCACGCCGATCAGTACGAGGGTTTCCCGCCGTTCCGTGGCATCGCGTGGCCGCCCGCATCCGATCTGCCTCCGTGCAACGCGTTGCACGCGATGCCTGTGCGCAAGCGAGCCGTCGTACAAGCGGGCAGGGAGCGCTGAACCTCCCGGCCAGGCCGGCTCCTCCTCAAAGGGCGAGAGCAACTCGCCGCAGGAAAGCGGACGATCGGCTTTGCGCCCATCCCGGTCATACAACCGCATCCTCACGATGCCTGAGAGCAGACATGCAAGCTTGGCATCGATTGTTCGGCGGCAGCAACGCATCGATCAGCATTGCTGTGATGTGAGGCCTCCGGTCATCCACGGTCACCGACGAACGTCGCGAGTCGGTGTGCCATGTATCGTTGTGCTATGGAGTGCAGGGAGGATGACGCCTCAGGATGCGGTCCATCGGTCAGCACCTCGTCGACGCATGGCCGCGCCTGTATCGCTACGCGTTGACCCTGACGCGCGAGCCTGACGCCGCACGTGACCTGATGCAGCAGAGCGCTCTCAAGGCGCTCTCCACGCGGACGACTCCCCGTGAGCCTCGCGCGGCCCGCGCCTACCTGTTCCAGATCGTGCGCCACGCCTGGATCGACCGGATCCGCCGGTCCCGCATCCGCAACGAGGACGATCTCCTCGATTGGCCCGACGAGGGGTTCGACGACCGCCTGATCGAGGCCATCGCCGTGCGCCAAGCCTTCGCCGCCCTCGATGCACCCTGCCGGTCTGTCGTGACTTGCGTGGATGTCGAAGGCTTGAGCTACCGGGAGACCGCCGAACGGCTCGGTATTCCCATTGGCACGGTCATGAGCCGACTGCACAGGGCGAGGAGGATCATGCTGCACCGGATCGCCGGGTCATCCGATGGGAGCGAGGTGCCGTGATGCGCTGGGAGACCCTTAATGCCTATGTCGATGGGGAGCTCGATGCGCGGAGCCGGCACGAGGTCGCGGAGTCGCTAGCCCGGGACCCGGTCCTGGCTGCGCGGGTCGCGACCCTGACCCGGCTGAAGCAGGGCGTGAAGGCGGCGGTCGTGCAGCCCCGGCGCGCGTCCATCGCTCGCGCATCCCTCGGATGGGCCTGCGCTGCGGCCTTGGCCGTCCTCGTCGGTGCCGGGTGGCTGGTGATGGCGTCCCGGCCCCCGGCCGACCCCGCGCGTGCGGCCTTCGCCGCCTGGAGGGCGGCGGGCTCGCCCGCGAACGACGTGCGGCTCGCGGGTGGCTTGCGTGGCTTCCCCCTCGATCTCGGGGTAGCCGGCTTCCGCTTGGTCTACCTGTCCCCTAACGACGGTCCGGCCGGTCGCCTGGCCGGATACGAGGGGCGCCATGGCTGCCGCTTGGCCCTCTGGAGCGGGCCGGCGCCTGCCCAGGCCGGTCTGGCAATCGCGGAAAGCAGCCGCGGCCTGCGTCTGGCCCGCTGGGGCAGCGAGGGACGCCACTACGTCCTCCTGTCCGAGACGGTGCCGACCGAGCGGTTCGCCCTGCTGGCCGAGGCTGCTACCCTGCTCACCGCGCCGGACACGACCGACCGCCTGCGCATCGCCCTGGACCGGGCTAGCGGCTTCCCGGAGCGCCCCTGCGCCGGCTGAGGGGCGAAGACGGAATTTATTTCGATCCGCCGCGAATAGACCGGGGGCGCCATGCGTCTCCTCCTCCGCACAGCGCGGGCCCGGCCACCGGAGCCGCGCGCGGACGGGAGGACTTTCGCATGCTCGACAGACGGGATCTCATCAGGCGCGCGGGCCTCACGGCCCTGGCGGGCCTCGGCGGCGGCAGCCTCGCTCCGCTGCGGGCGCTCGCGGGTGAGACAGCCACGCTGCCCTTCGGCAACGGCGAACGGCCCCTGGTGGCCTATCCGGGCAAGCGCCCGCTGCTCCAGATGACCGCGCGCCCGCCGCAGCTGGAGACCCCGTTCCCGGTGTTCGACGAGGGCGCGATCACGCCCAACGACGCGTTCTTCGTCCGCTACCATCTCGCCGACATCCCGACCGAGATCGATCCCGAGACCTACCGGGTCGCGATCAAGGGGCATGTCGAGAAGGAGATCTCGCTCTCGCTCGCCGACTTGAAGGCGATGCCGACGACGGAGATCGTCGCGGTCAACCAGTGCTCGGGCAACTCTCGCGGCTTCTTCGAACCGCGCATGGCCGGGGGGCAGCTCGCCAACGGCGCGATGGGCTGCGCCCGCTGGACCGGCGTTCCGCTGAAGGCGGTGCTCGACAAGGCCGGGGTGAAAGCGGGCGCCGTCGAGGTCGCCTTCACCGGCCTCGACGGCCCCGTGATCCCCGAGACGCCGGACTTCGCCAAGTCGCTCAAGCTCGACCACGCCCGCGATGGGCAGGTGATGCTCGCCTGGGGCATGAACGGGCAGGACCTGCCCTGGCTCAACGGCTATCCCCTGCGCCTCGTCGTGCCGGGCTTCTACGGCACCTACTGGGTCAAGCACCTGGAAAGCATCAGCGTGCTCGACAAACCCTTCGACGGCTTCTGGATGCAGAAGGCCTATCGCATCCCCGACAACGACTGCGCCTGCACGCAACCCGGCAAGGCGGCGGACAAGACGGTGCCGATCAACCGCTTCACCGTGCGCTCCTTCCTCACCAACCTGACCGACGGGGCGGACGTGAAGGTCGGGCGCACGCCCTTGCGCGGCATCGCCTTCGACGGTGGTTCCGGGATCAGATCGGTGGCGGTCTCCACCGATGACGGCAAGACCTGGACGGAGGCGCAACTCGGGCAGGATCTCGGCCCCCACGCCTTCCGGCCCTGGACCCTCGCTGTCGACCTGACGCCGGGGGCGCACGCGATCCGGGTGCGGGCCACGGGCAACGACGGGGTGAGCCAGCCGACGGAGCCGCGCTGGAACCCGGCCGGGTACCTGCGCAACGTGGTCGAGACCACCCGCGTGCGCGCGGCCTGAGGGAGTGACGAGAATGACCCGCATCACCCTCGCCCTGACGGCGGCCCTCGCCCTCGCGGCCGGCACAGCCCTCGCCGCGCCGAAATCCTACGAGGTGCCGGAGCCGACCGCGACCCTGCGGGCGCCGAAGGCCGGCACACACGCGGAGGGCTTCGAGGCGGCCCAGGCGAACTGCCTCGTCTGCCACTCGCCGGACTACATCGCCATGCAGCCGCCGGGCAAAGGCGCGGCCTTCTGGGAGTCCGAGGTGACCAAGATGGTCAAGGTCTACCACGCGCCGATCGACGAGGCGCAGGCCAAGGCCATCGCCGCCTACCTCACCGACACCTATTGAGGCTCGAAATGGGGGGGCGGTCCTGCGACCGCCCCTCCTCTCGTCACTGCGGCGCCTGCGTCTGGACCGTCGCGCCGGTCTCGCCGGGCTTGCCCTCGACGATGACGAGGCTGCGCCGGGCGGCCGCATCGGCGATCTGCGTCACCTGCCGGATCGGGCCGACGGCGTTGACGATGGCCGCGCCCGCCGGGTTCGTCATGAAGGCCGCGAGCGGCTCCACGGTCCCGGTGCCCTTCGGATCAGCAGACAGGGCCAGGACGTAGGGCTTCTTCGGCGTGAGGCCGGTCACCGCCGCTTGCAGGGTTTGCAACACGCCCTGGTCGAACAGCGTCACCTGCGTGGCCGTTTTGCCGTCCGGCCCGGCCAGCGTCAGCGTGCTCGATTGGCCCGCCACGCCCAGCGGCTGGAGGTTCGGCGCGCCGGCCCCCGCCGGCACCGCTTCCGGAACGTAGGCGACGCCCTGAGGCCCCTGGCCGATCGGGATCGTGGCGATGACGGCGTTGCTGCCCGTGCCGATCACCGCGACCGCATCGGCATTCTCCAGGCCGACATAGATCCGCGATCCGTCGCCTGAGGGCCAGAGGCCGTGGGGAAGCGCACCGGTGGGGATAGTCGCGACCTGCGTGAAGTCGTCGGTGCGGAACACCTTCACTTCGTTCAGGCCGCCGATCGTCACGTAGGCGAACTGCCCGGCCTTCGTGCGCGCGATGTTGACGTGGTTGGTGATCGGGCCCGTCTCGATGGTCTTGAGCACCTTGAAGGGCGGCGTGGCCTCGAACACCTGGACACGGCCGACGTCCTTGAGGGTGAACCACACCTGCTTGCCGTCCGGCGTCGCCGCGATGTCGGGGCAGAACGGGCTCTCCTGCTTAATCCGCCCGACGATCTCGCGGCTCTTCACATCGATGGCGACCGTCTCGGGGCTGAAGCTGGAACAGACGTAGCCGTAGCGTCCGTCGGGCGAGAAGATCGTCATGCCGGGCCCGTTCGGCACGGTTATCCGGCCGGTCTCCTTGCCGGTCCCTGCGTCGAGGATCGCGACGTAGTCCTCGCCGCGTACGCTCACCCAAACTTCGCGCCCATCCGGTGTGAAGAACGCCTCGTGTGGCGAGCGGCCGACATAGGTCGTGTGGCGCACCGTGTTGGTGGCGGTGTCGATGAAGCTGATCGAGTTCGAGCCGATCGAGACGGCGAGCAGGGTCTTGCGGTCGGGCGAGAAGCCCATCCCATGGACGAGGAGTTGGCCGCGATAGAGCGGGCTCAGGTTCGCGGGCGTCGTGTCGCCGAGGCGGATCACGCCGAGGAGTTTGTTGGCGGTGGGATCGATCACCGAGACCGTGTTGGAGAACTGGTCCGAGGTATAGAACCGGTCGCGGGGGCCGATCGGCACGTCCGGCGCCGAGGCGGACCCCGGTGCCTGACCCGCGAGGGCGGTTCCGCCGAGGAGGGCGAGCAGCAGGGCCGCCGGAATGACGTGTCGCATCGTAAGGTCTCTTCGCGCTAACGAGTGGGATGGCGAGCGGCGATCCGCTCAGTGATGGTGAGGGGCCGGGATTTGCTGCGGCGCGGCTTGCGTGACCGGCCGCTCGGCCAGGGCGCGGCGCATGACTTCGATCTCCTGCGCCTGCTCGACGATGATGCCCTGCGCGAGCCGGCGCAGGACCGGATCGCGGCCATAGGCGAGTTCAGCCTTCGCCATCTCGATCGCGCCCTGATGGTGCGGGATCATCATCGCGGCGAAGTCCCGGTCGGGGTCGCCGGACGGCGCCACCGCCATGTCCGCGTGCATCCTGGCCATCGATTGGGCCATCATCGCATCGAAGCCGCCGGGGGCGCTCTCCGCATGCCCGGCGCGCATCATCATGCCGCCGCTCAAGGCACCCCCGGCCATGAGCAGGGTGATGAGGATCGCCGTCGGTGCTCCGCGCATGGTGTCTTCCGCAGTGTCGAGGTCACGCGGTGAGAGATGCCGACGGGGCCTAGATATTCCCCGCGGCACCGGGCATGCCGATCACGGATGCGTGATCGGATTTTGACATGGAAACCCGGAATAGATCCGGCGTTTCAGGCATCTCTTGTCCGAGTGGCGGCGCGAGCATGGCCACCGCTCCGATCCGGAGACCGCCTTGGACGATCTCGCCGTCCTGATCGAACCGCAGATACCGGCCCTGCGCCGCTACGCGACCGCGCTGCTGCGCCAGCGTGAGGCGGCCGACGACCTCGTTCAGGACACGCTGGAACGGGCGATCCGCGCGTGGCCGCAGCGCCGCAAGGGCGATCTGCGGGCGTGGCTGTTCGCGATCCTGCGCAACCGCTACCTCGAAGGCGTCCGCCGCCGCCGGGGCATCGAGGTCGGCGTGGAGGCGCTGGACACGATCGCCGACGTGGGGGCCGATCCCGAGGCGGCTTTGGGCGCGCGGGACGTGCTTGATGGGATCGCCGCGCTTCCCGAGGAGCAGCGATCTGTCCTGCTCCTCGTCGCGGTCGAGGACATGTCCTATGCCGAGGTCGCCGCCGTGCTCGCGGTCCCCGTCGGCACGGTGATGTCGCGCCTCAGCCGGGCCCGGGGGCGGATGCGCGCCTTTCTCGATCTGGCCCCCACGATCGTCACCGGGCATCTGCGGAGGGTGAAATGACCGCGTCCGACCCGCGTCCCGTCGGCGAGGACGACCTGCACGCCCTCGTGGATGGACGGCTCGATCCGGGCCGCCGTGCCGCCGTCGAGGCGTGGCTCGCCGCGCATCCGGAGGCGGCCGCCCGGGTCGCCGCCGATCGGGAGGTGCGGGACCGCCTGCGGGCGCGGCTCGCGCCCGTGGCGGAGGAGCCGATCCCCGTCCGCCTGCGCATTGCGAACCTCGCGGCTCCGCGCCGAATGGGCATCCCGCTCTGGTGGACGAACGTGGCGGCGGCACTCCTGCTCGCTTTCGGCGGCGTGGCCGGGTGGGCCGGGCGCGGCTCCGTGCCGGGCCCGGGCGCCCCCGCCGAATCGATGACCCAGGCGGCCGTCTCCGCCTTCCGCACCTACGTGGTCGAGGCCGCCCATCCGGTCGAGGTTCGTGCCGACGGCTCGTCCGACCTTGTGCAGTGGCTCACCGCGCGACTGGGGCGGCCTGTCACCGTGCCGGATCTGCAGGCGCAGGGTTTCCGGCTGATGGGCGGCCGCCTGCTCCCCGCCGGGGACGGGCTGGCGGCCATGCTGATGTACGACGACGACCGGGGCACCCGTTTGACCCTCTACAGCCGGGCCGGGCCCTCCGGTGGGCGCGGCGTGTTTCGCTATGCCCGCGCGGACGACGTGGCGGCCTTCTCGTGGATCGATTCGGGCATGTCTTACGTGGTGACCGCCCGCACGGACGAAGCGCGGCTGCTCCGGATCGCCCAGGCGGTCGATGCGCAGATCTCGGGCCAACGCGACGGTGCGCGGTGACGCGCGCGTCGGGTGTGCATAGAGACGCGACGGCCCCGCCTTACCTCTCCCCCGTCAGCCCAGGCCCTGCTGAGCCCAAGACGCCATGACCCTCGACCAGTTGCGGATCTTCGTGGCGGTGGCCGAGCGCCAGCATGTCACCCGGGCAGCCGAGGCTTTGAATCTCGTCCAGTCGGCGGTCAGCGCCGCCGTCAACGCGCTGGAGACCCGACACGCCGTCAAGCTGTTCCACCGGGTCGGCCGGGGCATCGAGTTGACCGAGGCAGGCCGCGTCTTTCTCGGTGAAGCTCGCGCCGTGCTCGTCCGCGCCCAGGCGGCCGAACTGGTGCTGGCGGACCTCAGCGGCCTGCGGCGCGGCACGCTGGCCGTTCGAGCGAGCCAAACCATCGCAAGCCACTGGCTCCCCCGGCACCTCGTCGCCTTCCGGGCGGCTTACCCGGACATCGCCCTGCGGCTCGGCATCGGGAACACGGCAGAGGCCGCCGAGGCGGTGCGAGCGGGGACCGCGGAACTCGCTTTTGTGGAAGGCGCGATCGACGACGCCAGCCTGGGGAGCACGCCGATCGCCGAGGACCGGCTGGTGCTTGTGGTCTCGCCCGGCCACCCGTTGGCCGGATGCGCGCGGCCGAAATCAGCCGACCTTGCGTCGGCCTCCTGGGTGCTGCGGGAGCCCGGATCGGGCACCCGCTCCGCCTTCGAGGCGGCGCTCGTTGCTTTGGGTATCGCGCCGGATGTGCTCGCCGTTGCCCTGGAACTGCCGTCGAACGAGGCCGTCCTCGCCGCGGTCCTGGCGGGGGCCGGCGCGAGCGTACTGTCCGAAGCGGTTGTCGGACCCGCGCTGCGGACCGGCGCACTCGTCGCCGTGCCCTTCGAACTGCCGACGCGGACCTTCCAAGTCCTGCGCCACAAGGAGCGTTACCGCAGCCGCGCCGCCGATGCGCTGCTCGCCATGATCCACGCTGCCTCCTGACCGGCTTCGCAACTCAGGCGACCTCGACCCGCACACGGTGCCACGAGGCGCTGAGGTAGCCCTTGAAGTTCCACGTGTCGTCCGGCTGCGCGGGCTGTGTCTGCCCGGCCGAGTCCCAGGCGCGCACCGCGAGTTCGTGTTCGCCGGACGGAAGGTCCAGCACGATCTCCCAGAACGTCCAGGCGAAGGGTGTGCCGGCCTCGTGTTCCAGCGTGGCCTGGCGCCAGGAACGCCCGCCATCGCCCGAGACATCGACCCGCACGACCGCCCGGTCTCCCGCGATGGCGTACCCACGGACGGGGGTCTCGCCCGCTGTGAGCCGGGCCCCGCGCGGGGGCTCACAGATCGCCGCGTTGAGCGGCATCGTCTCGATGGTGTGGCCTCGGGCCGGGTCGGCGGTCTCGGCTGTCACGTCCGGCGGAAACAGCTTGTAGTCATCGGCTTGCATCGAGCTGGCCGACGGATGGTCCTGCACCGTGATGCGCCGCAGCCATTTCGAGCTGCGCACTCCCGCGAAGCCCGGCACGACGACACGGGCCGGGAAGCCGTGCTCGGGCAGCAGCGGGGCCCCGTTCATGGCGAAGGCCAGCATCGTCTCGTCGGCGAGCGCCTTGGCCAGGGGAATCGAGACGCCGTAGGGCCGGCCGTCGACCACGTCGTGACTCTCGAAGGCCACATGGAGATCCGCTCCCGGCGTCACCCCTGCCGCCCTCAGGACGTCGCCGAGGCGGATACCCGTCCAGTCCGCCGTACCGATGGCGCCACCGTCCCAGGGATCGCCCGAGACCGGCGCCACCGCCCGCATATCGGCGCGGCGGTTGCCGGCGCACTGCATCGTGGCCGTGACGGTCGCCTCGGGGAAACGCGCGCGCAGATCTGCCAGGGACAGATCGAGGGGGCCGATGCCCTCGCCATCGACGGACAGGCGCCATGTAGCGGCGTCGATCTCCGGCAGGTCGCCGTGGGAGCGGACATAAAAATCGTCCGCCCTGGTCCGGTAACTGGTCCGTAGGCGGGATAGCGGTGGTTCGGCGTTGTAGGGGTACTCCCCATGAACGATCAGGCGCGCCATCCGCTCAGCCAAGCTCGACATCGGGTGTTTCTCTCGAAGAAGGTTGGGGTCCAACGCACTCGGATGTGCCGAGTGGCAGGCTGCTCTCAGGCGATGCCGAGCAGGCGGATCAACCCGAGGCTCACGGCGGTCAGAGCGGCGAGCGAGGCGACGACCGCCAGGGTGACGCGGGGTCCCGCCTTGACGACGCTGCGCACATCGACCCCTAGGCCGAGGGCCGCCATCGACACGATGGTCAGCCCGTTCGCCGTCGCGGCCATGGGGTGCACGGCCGCCTCGGGAATAAGCCCCGCCGAGCGGAGCCCCGCCAGGGTCAGGAAGGCGAGGATGAACCACGGCACCAGCCGGTGCAGCGGCACTCGGCTAGGGGCGGGGCCCTCGTCGACCATCTGGGAAGGGACGGTCGCATCCGTTGCCGCCCGCAGCCGGCTCACCGCCAGCGAGAGGGCCAGCACCACCGGCCCGAGCATCAACACGCGGACCAGCTTAACCAGGGTTCCGACCTGAACGCTGAGAGCCGCCACCGGAGCCGTAGCAGCCAACACCTGCGGCACGGCATAGACCGTAAGCCCCGCGAGCACGCCGTACTGCATCGGCGAGAGCCCGAGCAGCGGCACGAGCAGGGGCAGGCCGAGGACGACGAGGACTCCGAGCACGGCGGTGAACGCGATGGACGAGGCGACGTCCTCGCCGTCCGCGCCTATCACCGGGGCCGCCGCCGCGATCGCCGAGTTTCCGCAGATCGAGTTGCCGCAGGCGACGAGGATGGCGAGGCGCGGGGCCAGCCCGAGGGCCCGGCCGATGCCGTAACTCCCGGCGATGGCGAGGGCTACCACCCCTGCGATGCCGATGAGCAGCCCGGGCCCCGCCGCCAGTAGCGTACTCAGGCTCAGCGAGGCGCCGAGCAGGACGACGGCGATCTCCAGGACGGTCTTGGCACCGAACGCGATCCCGCGAACGTAGCGCTGACCCGGGCTCCAAGCTGTGCGGACGGCCGTGCCCAGCACGATGGCGAGAACGAGAGCCTCCAGCCAGGCCCGGCCAAAGAGATACTCCTCGGCCTCCTCCAGAGCGAGGGCGGCGCCTGTCACCGCAAGGCATAGGATCAGGCCCGGCAGGACGGGACGCGGGTCAAGCTTGTGCGGCATGCAAGAGGTTGCTGCGGACATAGTGCGAACACATCGTGGGCTGGATCTGCCCCGATCATGGCCGCGGGCAATCGATCATACCAACGGAACGTATCGAACGTTTTGATCGATTTATCGGATGATTTACGGGCGATCAGCGAAACTCGTCCATCCGTATGGCGATGAGTGATTGGAGTTAGTTACACAGAGTTCGTGGGAGCTCTGCAGGTGTTGATTATCGGGTTTCCATCGCGAAAGGGCGAAGGGTTCAGACGAGCTTGTGACGACAGGCCAATCGCCAGTACGCCGGGCGGGCGCTGTTCGAGATACGTTCGATTTCTGAAAAGTACCCCATCAAAACAGATGGACCGCTTCCGGCCAGCGTCAGTCTCACCGGTAGGCCCGTCGGGATAACTGGGGTGGGTGGTTTTCGGCTGGTCTGCTTCCAAGCGGTGCGGGCATACAAGCGGACGTCACGATGTAGGCTCTTTGGCTTTCCACCGCTTCTTCATGCCCTTACCAAAGGCACCGATCAGCCAACGAGACCGGCATGCAGCGCATCACGATTACGATTGACGACGAGTTGCTGCTCGCCATTGATCGCCTCTGCGTTCAACGCGGCTATGGCAGTCGGTCCGAGGCTGTCCGGGACCTTGTCCGTGATGCGGTTGCTCCCCAGCGGGCAGAGGCTGCCGGGTCAGCTCCTTGCTACGGGGCGTTGAGCTATGTCTACAATCACAGCATCCGCGACTTGGCACGCCGCCTGACCGACGAGGGTCACCATCACGGCGTTTCCATCGCTAGCATGCATGTGCATTTGACCGGCGACGATTGCCTCGAAGTCGCTGTGCTGCGCGGGCCGGTCACGGCGATGCGGGCCTATACCGATAGCGTCATTACCCAGCGCGGGGTGCGCTACGGTCACCTGCATCTCCTCCCTGAGAACGGCAGTTCGGTCGTTCCCAGCCATGGCCACGGCGAAAACGCAGAGCCCTGAGGACTGCCGGCCACAGCCCACGGTGTGAACTTTGCGTATGTTTTGCATACGCAGGACGTGCGAGGAGTACGTCCTGGTCCTGCCTCCGGAACGCCGTTGTCCCGCTCTACCCTGTCGCCCTCTCTCCGTGCGCATCAACGGATCCTGCTCAGTTCCGCCTGCGCTCTAGCGGTGGTGTCCCAAGCCTGGGCTGGCCCAGCGGCGACCGAGGCCGCTGGCACCATTGCCCTTTCGGAGATTTCAGTGGTGGCGGAGGCGCCGGCCGCCACGTTCACAGCGACCCCCAACGCCAGCGCGGCCTATGTCGGCGGGGTCACGGATATTGGCGGCGGCCAACGCCCGGTCGATGCCGCGAGTGCGGGCATCATTACCGGAGCCCAGATCAACAGCCGCCCGGTCACCCGCCCCGGCGAGGTGCTGGAAGAGGTGCCGGGGCTGATCATTACGCAGCACTCCGGCGAAGGCAAAGCCAACCAGTACTTCCTACGGGGCTTCAACCTCGACCACGGTACTGACATCGCGATCCATGTCGATGGCATGCCGGTGAACATGCGCACCCATGCCCACGGTCAGGGCTATGCCGACCTCAACTTCCTGATCCCCGAGCTTGTCGGCGCGGTAGAATTCCACAAGGGTCCTTACTTCGTACGCGACGGCGACTTCGCCTCGGCCGGTTCGGTGCGGATCGACTATCTGGACAAGCTCAACCGCAACATCGCGCTTACCACCTTCGGCAGCTTCGGGCTCAAGCGGGCGCTCTCGGCCGCGTCGGTGCCTCTCGGGGAGGGCAATCTGCTCATGGCCGGCGAGGCGCAGACCTATGACGGCCCCTGGGTGGTGCCCGACGCCCTGCGCAAGCTCAATGGCGTGGTCCGGTACAGCCAGGGAACGTCTCTCGACGGCTTCGCCGTCACCGGCATGGCCTACTGGGCCAAGTGGAACGCGACCAACCAGATCGCGGAACGAGCGGTCAGCGAGGGGATCATCGGCCGCTACGGCACCCTCGACCCGACCGATGGCGGTGACACCGGCCGCTTCTCACTATCGGGGCGGTGGAGCCAATCGGACGCGGGAGGTGTCACGAGGGCCTCGGCCTACGTGATCCGCTACCAGATGAACCTCTGGAACAACTTCACTTACTTCCTGAACGACCCCATCAACGGTGACCAGTTCCGCCAGCGCGACAGCCGTGTGCTCGGCGGCGGCGAGGTCTCACGGGTGTTCCTCGGCGATCTGTTCGGATTGCCGATGGAGAACGAGATCGGGTTCCAGACGCGCACCGATGACATCCGTGTCGGGCTCTTCAACACTACGGCCCGCCAGTATCGCTCGACGGTGCTCGATGACCGCGTACTGGAAGCGAGCGCGGCGATCTACTACGAGAACCGGGTGCGCTGGACCGACTGGTTCCGCACGAGCGTCGGCTTCCGTGCGGACAGCTACTACGCCGATGTCCGTTCAGACACGCCGGCTAACTCGGGCAAGGCCCGGGACGGGATCGTCAATCCGAAGCTCGGCGCTGTGTTCGGGCCGTGGCTCGATACCGAGCTGTACCTAAACTACGGGGGCGGCTTCCATTCGAACGATGCCCGGGGTGTGACGGCGACCGTTGATCCGGTCAGCCCGCTGTTCAACGTCTCGCGCTCGCCGTTCCTCGTGCCGTCGACCGGCTACGAGGTCGGCATCCGCAACCGCAGCATCGCCGGACTGGAAACCTCACTGGCCTTGTTCCGGCTGGATTTTGCCTCCGAGAACCTGTTCCAGGGCGACACCGGCACCACCGAGCCGAGCCGCCCAACCCGCCGCTTCGGCATCGAGTGGAGCAACCACTACGCGGTGACGCCATGGCTGGCGCTGGAAGGCGACCTGACTGTCACCAATGCCCGCTTCTCTGATCGCGACCCGGTGGGCCAACGCGTGCCGGAGGCCCCCACTACCATTGCATCGGCCGGCATAACCTTTGGCGAAGGCCTAGGCTGGTTTGGCAGTCTGCGGTTCCGTTACTTCGGTCCGCGCCCGTTGATCGAAGACAACTCCGTGCGTTCCAAGCCCACCGCACTCCTCAATGGGCGGATCGGCTACAACTTCGACAACGGGATAAGCCTCTCGCTCGACGTACTGAACCTAACAAACGCCAAGGCCGATCAGATCACCTACTACTACGTGTCCCGCCTGCCGGGTGAGGGCGCTGATGGGGTGGCCGACCGCCATTTCCATCCTGTCGAACCGACCGCCGTTCGCCTGACGCTGGCGGGCCGCTTCTGACGCTGTGTCTTTTGGACTGGAAGGGACATCTTGATGCGCGCACTCGCTATCGTTGTAGGACTGTTGGCCGCCTCGTGGGTAGGCTCCGCCTCCGCCCACGGATGTCATCGGGGCTGGCAGCATGGCCAATCTGACGGCTGGCACAGTCACGGATTGAAATGCGATGCCCGCAAGGGGCTCGGCGTATCCCGTCGTGGCAAGCCGCTTGGTCGTCGGGCCGCCTGAGCAAGGTCGGCGCCCAAAGTGGAAACTGTCTGCTTTCCGGTAGCGCAGACAGCTGCCTATGCGTCCGAGTTGGGTCAGGAGGAGGCCGTCCGCTTTTCCGGCACACCTGCTCCGAAGCAGCCATTCCGCTTTCGGCCAATCTCTGCCGTCCGTGCAACCCGTTGCATCAAAACCGTTGCGCGCGGTCTGCATTCTGCGTCGCCCTGTCGACATGGTAGATCCACGACCACCTGCCGTACCATCGGCTGGTATTCTTCGCCTACCAGACCGCTTGCAGCATCTTGTGGCGGGAGAGCCCCGAGCGATCCGGTCTTTTGCGGAGCCATAGGGGCGTCTAACCGGACCGGGCATGCTGAACAGTACCGGCAGTCACGCCAACCAGTAAGAATGACTCCCGCCGTTCCGTGGCATCGCGTGGCCGCCTGCATCCGAGCTGCCTCCCTGGAACGCGTTGCACGCGATGCCGTGCGCAAGCGAGCCGTCGTACAAGCGGGCAGGGGACGCTGAACTCCCGGTCAGGCCGGCTCCTCCTCAAAGTGCGATAGCAACTCGCCGCAGGAAAGGCGGATGATCGGCTTCGCGCCCATCTCGGCCATTTGCCAACCATCGCCGAAGCGGACGTCGCCTTCAGCCGGATGGCAAGTCTCAGATGCGCCATGAACGGACACCAGCTGACCGCCCAGTAGCGAACATTCAGTTTCGGCTGACCGTCGCCGTGTCGGTCCCTGGAGCGGGCCGCTCCTATGCGATCAGTTCTACCGAGCGATCAGCCGAACTGCGGGGACACGGAGTGTCCTCTCCTCCCCTGGTGCTTCTGACAGCGCAAACCACTTACGGCTGTGGGTGGACCCGCGGCGTGGGAGCCATTTTAGGCTTGGCGGGCGTTGGCGGAGCCGGATCGGGTGGCGGGCTTTGCTTAGGCGGCGACGCGTTCGTCGGTGTGTTGGCTGGCGAGACAGGCGACGGAGGCGTCGGAGCCGGTGCGACAGGCGTCACAGCCGGCGGGATCGGTGTTGGTGCCGACGCCGAGACCTCACCCGACCAACAGCTCATGTACGGAACTTTGGTCACTTGATACGCAACGAATGTGGCCACCGCTGCCCCGAAGACTGCGAGCACGCCAACAAACCCCAGAAACCTTCGCTGCCATTTTATCCGACCGGCGAGGGTAACGAAAATCGTATCGAACTGATCGCTGAGCGCCGCAAAGTCCCGCTCAAATTTGGTTTTTTGGCGCGCGATATCGTCGGATATGGACGCCAGCGTCGCCCATTGGTTTCCGATGGCGATCGCCAAGAGCGCGACGAAGATCCATGCGCCCACGACGACGGCGAAGTTGGTCCAGAACTCGACGCCGCAGGCGGATATGACTTTCAGCTGCGAGGCGACGATGACCGTCGCGACCGGGATACCGAGCAACTGCGTCTGGATATCGATAATCGTTTTGTGGATCTTGTTGAGATAATCGATGCGTGCGGCTTCGATTTCGTTGCGGATCTTTGAGTACGAGAAGCTGGACGCGAACAGCTGATAGCCGTTTCGCACTTCCTCGTTCACCGAACCGAGGTTTGCGATGAGGTGGCGAAACCGGACTGCGACCGGCTGAGACGCGCAGATCCCGATGACGGCTTCGGCGAGGATCGCGAGCTTCTGGTCTCGGTGAATCTCGTCGGCGCACGCGCTGAGAATGGCGTCGGCGTCGGAGACACTCACACGGTCCAAGTCGGCGGCCTTATACGCCAGCGGAACGCTGAACTTGCCATCCTTGACGAAGATCAATTCCCTTTTGAATTGATCGATATAGGCCGCTGCTTCGCCAACGAGCTTCGTGAACTCGAGGACCTTGCGATAGGTCGCTAAGCGCTCGGGACAGGGATCGATGTCCGGTGTGATACCGCCGTCGACGACGAAGTAGGCGCGCGGTTCTTTGACCCGCGCTTCCGGGGTATCGAGCAACCCATCGAAGTCGCGAACGAGGGTGCCGAGCGCAGTCCGGGGTGGGCCGACGCGGACTGATACGATGTGACCGACTTGAAGCACGTCGTCGTCGAGCACGACGATGTCTGCGTCAACAGCGACATCCTGGTTATCTTCGATGAGTTGGATGACCTCCAGGACTTCTGGGGTCGCAATCGACAGCCTTCCCTGATCGCCGTTCTGATCGAAGGCGATATGACGATACAGCAGGGTCAGCTGGTCGAATGTGATCCTAGCCATCTTGGCTGAACTCAGCGCGCAGCTGCGCTGTGAGATCCTCGGGCAGGCCGGTCAACGTGAGGGTATTGTCCTCAGCGTTGAACCGCACGTTTCCGCGGGTGATCGCGTCGCGATTGAACTCGATGCTCCAGGTCGGGGTCTTGCCCTTGAATTTGATCAGTGGTCCGAGGGCGCGGCGATCAGGCACGAAGCCGTCGTTGAGGCGCAGATCGGGATCGGCCAGAACGGTCATCAGCCTCTCGGGATCCTGCGGGCTCAGTTCGTTGGCCAGCGCCTCGAAGCTGAGTTCCTCCTGAGCTTTGGCCGAACGCTCGCAGATGGTTTTCGCGCGGGCGAGGAAATCGTCCTTGCTCGGGGTGTCCATGCCTTCATCGATGGCGAATGCCATCAGCGCCTGGACGAGCTCGGCCGTGTCGCGGCGGTTCTGGACCGTGGTGTCACAGCCGAGGAATTCCTTGAAGTACTCGGAGACCTCGCGCTTGCCCTTCAAGAAGCCGATGTAGCGCTCCTCGCCGTTGGCCCAGCCGGTCATGTTGATGCGGCCCGCGAACCGAAAACCGTCCATGTCGAGATGGCGGACATCCTGGACATCGAGGTCGCTCGTCATCGACGCGCCGAGTTTCTCGTTGACGATCGCGATGAGGAGGTACTGCCGTTCTTCGCGCTCAAAGTGAGCGAAGAAGACGTGGCCGCCCGTGGCAGCGCCCTTGTAGCCCGCCTGAGCTTTCAGCGTTTCCATCATCTTGTGCGTCAGCGTCGTGAAGTCACTGGGCTGGACCTTGAGGTAGGCGCTGAGGTGCTTCTCGGTCGGAAATCGATCTTCATCGACCGCGAATTTCCCGTAAGATTTCGAGGTCCGCTTGGCGTAGAGAGCGGTGAGGTCGTCGATCACGCGTTGCATCGTCTGAGTAATTTTCAGATCGCTTTTTCCGTGCTTAACGACGAAGGCCCCCTGGGTTTTGGTCAGGTCGTGGATCGCGACGCGGATAATGGTGTTTGTCACCTACCCTCCCAACGGCTAATGCAACGACCTCAGGTGTCGTTCGCTGCGGCCGAGACTGGCTTGGTGCAAGGACGCTGACAACCCAGACGATACGATCGCCGCCCCCTGTCCCGAGCTCCTTTCGGGGTGAGTTGGACCGTGCAGAGCGCTAACCCCGCATCCCACGTGATCCCGCTGTTTTACACCGTGAACGAAACAAGAACAAGTGGGGGTTGGCAGCGGCGTGCTCGCTAGGCCAAAGCGCAACGGTCTAAAAAGGACACTCAAGCAAACCCCTCGGAATGCGCCAAAAGGGCGAAAAACCGCGGTGGAGCTCAACACCCCCAGTCAACCCCTCCGAGGGTTCATAGCCCCGCGCTGGCCGCCCAAAAGCTGACATTCCCGATGCCTGGAATGGGTCACTCTGAGGCATTCACCTGAGCCGCGCAGAATGTCCGCTCGCCCGCGCCCTAAGCCTTGAACCGGACCAGCCGCCTTTCGGCCAATCTCTGCCGTTCGTGCAACCCGTTGCACCAAAACCGTTGCGCGCGGTCTGCCCTCTGCATCCCCACGCTGCGTTCGCAGATGCGCAGTGTCCAAGCCGCTCGGCTGACTTCCCTGCCTGGGGTCTAGCTGCGGATCGACATGCGATCCAGTTTAACACTTTAATTCCCAATGTTTGCGTAGTGGTTCCGCTTCATGGGCGATACATGAGCCCAGGATTGTTGCCCTAGATGATCCGCAAGATGCAGTCGATTTGACCGGTATTTTGGACCGAGCCGAGTGAGAGGCTACTGAATGTCCGCTGCCATGTGCAGCCGAAAGGCCAGATCTCGGAAGCTGACAGGCGCGGGTGTGCTTGTCGGTGAGCGTCAGGATGCGAACGCTTCGCCCATCGTGCGCCTCGGCCTGCACGAAGTCGAAGCTCCGGACGTAATTGCAGTGGAGCGGCCGTAGTCGCACGCGGGAACCGTCGTTCAGCCAGAGGTGGCTGCGCGGTCGGTGCTCCTGGGGACCTTGAGCCCCTCGCGACGCCAGATGCGCTGAACCTGATCCTTGCCTACCTGCCAGCTGTCTGCCTGCAGCAGGCGGTGACACGTCGGTAGCCGTAGCGCCCGTACTCGGACGCTACGGTGATGATGGTCTGGGCCAGCGCATCCTCGTCGGCCAACACGCAGGGCACATGGCGCTGCGTGCCGCGGCGCTGGACAATGATCCGGCAGGCGTAGCGTTCCGATAGGCCTTGCCTCTCCCGGGTGCCGTCGACCGGCTGCCTGCGTCGCTCGGGGACTACAAGTCTCCCGATGCGACGTCCGCCAGCGCCTGCTTTTCCAGGTACAGGTCAGCCACAAGCCGCCGCAACCGAGCGTTCTCACACTCCAGATCTTTCATCTTCCGCGCCTGTTCGACCCGGAGGCCGCCGTTACTGGACGGGGTCAATGAGGACGATCGTCCACTGATGGTTTCAGGCGGCGACTTCGCCTTCGGCTGACAAGCCTCGACCGGCGGTTCCAGCGTGCCCCAGGGCGCCTCGCTCGGCATCAACTCTCCTCGAGGTGGATCGACAAGGTGTGCTCTGAGCCAAATCGCTCCAACGGCAGTAAACACATTTTGTATCACATCTGAGATGCATACATTCTGTACCGCCTGATGGTCATATCGACTCCGACTCACGGCAATACCTAGAGTTAACCATACGAGTATTTGACAAAATCTGGATCTCGCTTATGGTGTCAGCACAGTCTGAAGGCTGTGCTTTGTCGGTTTGGCCGCCGAGAAAGCGGACGACTGGCAGTTTGGGTGTCCCACTCCCCGCTGCCAGTCGTCTAGCAGAGTGGGAAAAAAGATATGCCTACCAATGTGGTCCAGCCCGGCTACACGCCGGCTGATGCAGTTGCTAACGCTGAGCGCCAAGCAAAGGCAGTCATCAGACGTGCCCGAGGCGCTGAGCAAAGATTGGTCAAACGGATCACGAAGCATATCCTAGAGAAAGAATGGAACAAGGCCTACTATCTCTGCAGCGTCTATCTCGGAAGCCGCAGCAGTCGCATTTATGCGGTCGACCGAGAGAACCAAAAGCTTGATCGTAGGCGGCGAAAAGATGCGCGTGGCCATCATGGATTTGACAACCGTGTTTCTGCGGTTGCGGTGATTGCCATCGCTGACCAGCTCGATCTCTGGCAGCCTTCATTCGAGTACGTTTCCTGCGAAGAGCTCAAGAAACCCAGCGGCGGCATTCGCTATGTGTGCGCATTCGGCTTTGGACACAAAGTCCGACAGGCCATGGTCAAACGCGTTCTGGATTGCCTCACATCTCGGCTACATCCAAGGCAATATATGCTTCGTGGTGGCGTCAATGCCGCCATAGGAGACATCGGACGCGAAATTACGTCGAGAGGCTTCCGATGCGCGGCAGAACTCGACATCAAAAGCTGCTTCGGCTCGTTCGATGAGAAGAAGCTCCCCAAGCTCCTTCCGGGCATACCGGAAAGGGTCGTGGAGACGTCTATAGTCTCCACTGAAATGAAGCTCCATCATAGGACGCTTCCATATAACTCGAAGCAACCCACCAACTCGCTCTCCAAGAAGTTCCAGCAGGGCTTGCCCCAAGGCTCGGCAGCATCTCCGTATGCCGCCGAGTTGTTGATCGCATTGGTGCTGAATGAGGTATCAGACGGGCGTCTTCCGGCGTCGGTCCTGCTTGTCACCTATGCGGACAACATTCTCGTACTCGGGTCTGCCCAGGACGATGTCGCCTCAGCATGTGACGTCCTGACCGAAGCCTTTAAAGCTTCGGCTGTTGGTGCTCTGGAGCTGAAGACAGCAGGAGTTAAGTGGCTTGCCCGAGGAATCGACTACCTCGGATATCGCATCCGTTCGGACGGCGGGTCCGCGATAGTACGAGCGAGTAGCAGAAACCGGGACAGAATTGTGCGGAGGGTCTGCAGCGCAGCAAGGCGAAAAGAGCCGAAGCTATCCATCGATCGGCTCGCAAGAAGCTGGAGTGCATCCTTCAAATGCGATCCGACTGCCAGACATTGGTTAGATCAAGTTGTGTCTGCTCAGCATCGAGATCCCTTGAGCACTCGTATGGCGTTACAGCTGAGCCGATATTATGCCAAGTCAATGCTCCCGAGCGGCCGTTTCTCGCTCGCCGAAGTCATGTTTGAGATGCCGAGGCGATTGCGTCCGACCAAGATAAGGTCCAGTTGCATCCCATAGAGTGCCGGTTCCAGCCGTTCAGCCACATATGACGGATAAAATTGGCCGGTCGTACAGGGCCGCGATTTAGGTCAACTGTGCAACGGGTTGCATCGGTACCGGTTGCCCTAATCGGGAGGCTTCCGCCGGAGCAAATTGAGTGGATTAGCCGGGGCAGGACCCCATGCCAGTCTGCACTTTCAGTCCGTGAGCACGCGTATCGCGGACTATGAGGAGTAAGCGTCAGCGGCTCCGCCGCTCGTTTGCCGCATATCGACGCTCAACACGCTCACTGGTACACCACGACGGTACACTGAATTGTGTCCGTCTGAGGATAAGTCGTTGATCTGACTGGATATTGCGCAAGAGGGTTCGAATCCCCTCAGCTCCACCAAGGATTCTCGCGTAGACCGCGTGATCCTGGCGGTCGCCGAAGTCCCCGGTATATCAGTAGCTTAGCTCTGACGTCCTGCATCAGGCGCGTCTCTGCCGCGTCTCTAGGGCCGGATCACTGGCCATTCTGCACCCGGTCTCCACAGGCCTCATTCCCGTTTCCTGCGATGGTGCGCGCGGCCCTCGACTGGTTCTTCTGCGACCGCACCAGCCGGCGCATCGCCATCGGCCAGTGGCCGAGCTCGCCACTATGGCTGTTCGGCCTCGCGCAGGCCATCGCCTGGATTGCGGGGAGCGGACCGCCACCGGGCGGTGGGCGGAGCTCGCATCCTGGATCGCCCTCGCAGTCAGGGCGGGCGATGAGATGCTCCGCGGGGTCAACCCGTGGCGGTGCTGCTCAGGAGCCGTGGTGCTGATCGGGATGCTGGTTCGGTCGATCGTCTGATCGCTCGGGGCGGATCCGCGTCGGCCGCAGGGATGCTCCGGCGGGACGGCCGGATGTCAGAGACCGAGGATGCGTTCCTGCGCGTCCCAGCTGGGGGGCAGCTCGTAGAGATGGCGCACGCCGATGCCCCGGGGCAGCCGCGCCTCGACGATCGCCCGGACGATGCGGGGGGAGAGCAGGGCGAGCGACAGCGTCATGCGCACCGAGCGCGCGCTGCGCTGCTCGGCCTCGGCAATGGCATCGATACCTTCGCTCCGCCCGGCCACGAGATCCCCCATCCAGGTCCGGCCCGCAGCAATGCCGGCCAAGATGCGGGTGCGGTCCTCCGCCTTCATCGCCCGCAGCCGATCGCCCTCGCGGCCCGGCGGCACGACGATCGCCCGGCGGCGGCGTTGAGTTTGATGCGCGAAGGGGAGGGTGAGCGGCAGGCGGTTCGCGGTGAGCTGCAGCACGAGGTGATCGGGATGGACCGTGACTGCCTCGAGTTCAGCGGTGACCAGGGCAGCAGCATCGAGCGCTGTCGGACTCGGTAACGCGAGATCCCGCAGAGCCTCCACGACCACCGCCTCGATCGGTGCGGCGGGCAGGCGCACTCGCTTGTCGTCCAAGCCAACCGAGCGGGCGACGTAGTAGCGGTAGCGCACCGCACCCTTTCGGGCGTGACTCGGCACCATCGCCTCGCCCCCCGCATCGCGTAGGCGCCCAGCGAGGAGATGCCCGCTCCCAGCGCGGCTGCGACGATGCTGATGGTGGTTCGCGGCGAGCCGGTCTTGCACCGCCTGCCACGTCGCCTCGTCGACGATCGCGGGTTGCTGACCGGCGTGCACCTGCCCCTTGTGCCGGAGCTGCCCGGCGTAGAGGGGATTGCCGAGAAGCTTGTAGAGATGCCCGCGCGAGAATGGCCCCCCACCGGTCTCTCGCTCGGCTCCATCGCGGCGGGCTGGCAGCGTGATGCCACGGGCGTCGAGGTGCTGCTTCAGCGCCGCTACCGTACCGTGGGTCAGATAGCCCGCGAAGATCGCCCGCACGAGCTCAGCCTGCTCCTCGAAGACGTGCAGTGCACGATCCTCGACCCGGTAGCCGAGCGGCACGACGCCGCCCATCCACAGCCCCTTGCGCTTGCTCGCGGCGATCTTATCCCGGATGCGCTCGCCGGTGACCTCACGCTCGAACTGGGCGAAGGACAGCAGTACGTTCAGCGTCAGCCGGCCCATGCTGGTGGTGGTGTTGAACGCTTGGGTCACCGACACGAACGACACGCCGTGCCCGTCGAACAGTTCGACGAGCTTGGCAAAGTCCGACAGGGCTCGGGTGAGGCGGTCGACCTTGTAGACGACGATCACGTCGATGCGCCGCGCCCGCACCTCGTCCAGCAGCCGCTGCAGGGCGGGGCGTTCTAGCGACCCGCCGGAGAAGCCACCGTCGTCGTAGCAGGCCGGCAGCAGGCGCCAGCCCTCGTGCGCCTGGCTCTTGATGTAGGCTTCTGCCGCCTCGCGCTGGTTGTCGAGGGAGTTGAACTCCTGGTCCAGCCCGTGCTCGGTCGAGACCCGGGTATATATCGCGCAACGCAGCGTCGGCCGGGTGCCGGGGGGGGCCTGCCGCGGTTTGGGTGGACGGGCGCTCATGCCTCCATCCTCCCCGCTGGTGTCTCCCGATCGCCGGTAGTCTTGGCTCGCAGGCCGAAGAAGCGGGGTCCGTTCCACTTGGTGCCGGTGATGAGCTGCGCCACCCGGGACAGGCTGTCGTAGGTCGCTCCGTTCCAGGCATATCCCTGCTCCAGCACCTGCACGGTGTGCATCACCCCCGCCCATTCGCGCGAGAGCGTCACGCCTGGGGTGTGCCCGCGCCGGTCTGGCACCGGCACCGACACGCGGATCGACCCAGCCTCACCTCCCTGGTTCGCCTGGCTCCGTGCTTGCGCGAGCCGATCGAGGGCTCGCGTGGTATCGCGGTCGAGGTCGCCGTAGGCGAGGGCTTGCAAACGGTATGCGATTACCCGCGCACGCTGCGCGGGTTGTAGGCCGGGAGGCGGGGCCGTACCGAAGATCTGACGCCAGCGTCGTTCGAGCGCCGCCGCGTCCATCCCGGCGAGCGCCTCGAGCGAGGCAGACACGCGGTCCGCCTCGCCCTCGGTGACTGGGCGGTGCCGCGTCATCAGGCCGTCGCCTGCGTCGGCGCGCTGTCCTGCCGCTCAGCCCCTATGCCCACCGTCGCCGTAGGCGTTGGGGTCTCCTTCTTGCGCCGCGAGCAGGTACGGGTGGCAGGTGGGGCCGGCAGGATGCGGTAGGCCGTAGCCGCGTCCGGGCGCGCTGCCTTGGCCAATGGTTGTCCTCCCGACCGGATCCGCGAGAGGACGGCGCGGGTGGTGTGCGGCAGCCAACCCGTCGCCGCGATCAGCTCAGCGAGCGTCGCCCCTTCGTTGCGGGCCAGCAACGTCAGCACCAGCTCCCGCTTGTTCGGGCGGCTCGCCGCGCTGCATTGCTCGGGTGGGGTGAGGCCGATGGCCTGGTAGCCCGCCGGGGTAAGGCGATGCTGTCCGTCCTGCTCGTTCGACGGGGTGACGAGCGCGTCGCGCAGGAAGCGCCCGACGAGCCGTTTGCGGCTGGCCGGCTTCATGGCTGGAGCGAAGTGTAGGCGTCCCTCGCCCGCGGCGGCGGCGTGCAGGATACCCGCCTCGGTCCGGGTAAGCGAGATCGTGGTCATGGGTCGGGGTCTCCGTCAGCGGCAGGACAGGCCCTGCCACGACCCCGACCCCGCCAGCGACGCGAGGTCGGCCGGCGAGGCGATGTGCAAGTGGTCGGAGAGACGGTCCCAAGACTGAGAAAGCCATCGGTCGTTGTGTGGTCTGTCCGGATGCTACCCCACTGCTGTCGGCTCAAACGAGCGCAGCCTTGCCTCTAGCGGCTGCGTCGTCTCAGGGACCACACACGCTCCGTTCGCTCCGGCAGTCCAGTCGAATGTGCAGGTGGGCGCGGACGGTACGAAACCTCACCTTTTTATCCCCTGCCATCGGAAGCTCCTGACCCAAAGCAGGCTTTGGGAGCGTCCGCTTCAAGGTAGTGCGTTGGGCGGCCTCGCGACCGATGGTTGCCGAAAGTGGTCAGTCTGCGTTCGGATATCTATCCGGAGAAGCGGACGTCGCCGTGAAGCAAGCTCATGACCCTTCTTGGGCCCTCGTAAGGCCCGTTTACCGGCGGCGGTCGGCGAGGGTCGTCTGCAAGGCAGCCTTGTGCTGGTGAGAGCGTCTCGAAGACCTTAGAGGACCTAGTTTGGGCGGGTGGCCCTTGTCGCGGGCGGGGGACGAGGAGCTGGCTCCCGCCTGCAACTGCAACGGGGACGACATCGGCGCGAGGCCCGCAGCCGGCCTCGCGCGGGAACCAGAAGGAGAGACGATGAGTGCGCGAGGTCAAGCGATTGCCGACCAGTGGGACCGGACCTTCAACGTCGGCGACACCGCGGCGCCGAGCAGGCTCTATAGTGAAGACGGACAGGTGATCCCGGCGGGAGGCTCCCCGGTCCGCGGGCCAGCGGGCATCGCAGCCTTCTTCGCCGACCTGGTGTCTAGATGTTTGGTCCCGGCATTTGGTGGAGCGGGTTTGACCTGAAGCGACCGGGCTCTGCGGACCATGCTTTGCAGATGGCCTCGTAGGGCGTGAGACCCCGCAGGGTCTTCAGGCGGCGTGCGAAGTTGTAGGCGCTGACGAAGTCGGCTAGGTGAGCGCGGAGCTGCTCGTGGCTGTCGTAGTGGTAGCGCTTGACCGTCGCGTCCTTGATCGTGCGGTTCATTCGCTCGACCTGCCCATTCGTCCAGGGGTGCCGCGGCTTGGTCAGGCGATGGTCGATATCGTTGCGGGCACAGGCGGACTCGAAGCTGTGGGCTCGAAAGGTCTCGCCAGCTGCAATCGCCTCCTTGATGATGGAGGCGGCCGAGGCAACGTTGCCGGGTGTCGTGAAGTGGGTGCCATTGTCAGTGAGCACCGTGTGCACCTTGTAGGGCACCGCCTCGATGAGATGGCGGAGGAAGTCACCCGCAACCCGCCGGGTCGCCTTCTCGTGCAGCTCGACGAAGGCGAACTTGGTCGTGCGGTCGATGGCGACGAGCAGGTAGAGCCGCCCTTCCGCCGTGTGGACCTCAGCCAGATCGATGTGGAAATAGCCGAGCGGATAGGCCTTGAAGCGCGAGCGCTTGGGCTTGTCGCCGTCGACCTCTAGCAATCGGCTGATCCCGTGGCGCTGCAGGCAGCGATGCAGCGACGAGCGGGTCAGGTGCGGGATCGTGGCCTGGAGCGCGTAGAGGCAGTCGTCGAGCGGCAGGAGCGTGTGACGACGAAAGGCGACCACCACCGCCTCGTCCTCGGGTGACAGCACCGTGGAATGCGGATCCTTGGGCCCCGTGCGCTGGTCGGCGACCGAGGTACGCTGCCGCCACTTGGCAACCGTCTTCTGGTTGATCCCGTAGCGCTTCGAGAGTGCCCTCAGGCTCGCTTGACTATGCTGGATCGTTCGACGGATCGCCTCAGTCGTCGTGGCGTTGCCGTGAAGAACCTGGCCCATAGCGCGTCCCTCCACTCCAACGTGAAGAGTGCACCATCAAACCCTGGGATCAAACATCTAGACGGTCACTTAGGGTGATGGTGACGCGAGCCTTGCCGGCCGTCTTGAAGCGTTCGTTGTAGTCGCTTTGCCTATGCTTCCCGGATTTGGCCATGGTGCACTCCAGTTGTGATGGAGTGCACATTCGCTTCACGACCCGCTGTCAGCGATGACAGATCGTCCACATAGATTTTTATCCTATTGAGGTTCCGAAAACCCAAAATGGGCCCTTGTAAACAGTATGTTTTTGTGCTTGCGTTGCTAAGCTGCTTTGAGGATTGAGATGAGAATTTGGTATTTCGCCTTAATCGCCCTGATAATTGCAGACACCTCGGTCGAAGCGCAACAGAGGCACCATGGCCCTGCACGGCAGCAGGCGGGATCAATTGCATTCAATCCATCAAGACTTCGAACTGATGGCGGTTACATTTATACCGCCCCAGTCGTCGCAAGCTTGTCTCAGTTCCAAGCTCCAGAACGCATGCTAGATTTAAGATTGATGCTCGCGCTCAAAGCTGAACCAGCAGACGCAAAAAACAATCCTCATTCTTATCTTCCTTTGATGGACCGTGAAGTATGGCGTAGGTACGCTAACAAAAGAACAATATTCAGCCTCGAGCGCTTTACAGGCTCCACTAACGGAGAAGACAGTTGGCTTGGTGACGACGAATTTCAAATATCAGACTCCAAAAAAGGCTTCATAAGAGAGTTTTCGAAAGAGCTTGAGGATTTTGGTTCACGTGCTCCGACACGGTTTGCTTACGTCCAGGGTTTCTCAGCAATCCGGTATGACTCAGCGTCGCAAAGTTTTGTGTTAGGAGATCACAGCTGGAGCAATGGCGGCTTTTCAGATACTCGTGGTCCTCGTTCCCTCGTTATCACAGCGCCGTTGAAATATCCGAAGGCATGGTCTCTATCAGAGAAGGATGCTCGTGCGTTTCGTCAGATTCAAGTGCAGCAAGGGCAGCGCAACGCCCTCGATGGATCTCGCAATTTCGGCCGTATTTTTCTCGTCACGCGATTCGAAATCAGCAGGTTACGCAATGAAAATAACACATATTATGCTGACGCAAAGCTCGTTGACCTTCGCCTTGTAGGCGACTGGGACCCAACCACTGTACTTGCAATCCTTCCAAATCCCCCAGATGCTGACATACTAGGACGTCCAAACACGCGGTCGCCACAAATACCGACCGAGGGCCAGAGCGCCTCATTTACTCCCCTTCTCGACCCAGAATACCCACGCTTGCTTGCGGCGCGTCTGGATCCGACGCTCGTCGCCAACCAAGTTTTTATGACCACGAGCCTCAACCTGAGGCGAATGATCGAGCGTACTGTGCTTAGCGGTCGTGGCGATAACGGGATGCGGTTTCGCACGACCTGGCCTCGCCTTCTCAGCTCCACGCTTTTACAAACCGATACGGCTCCGAACGGAGAAGACATAGAACAGTACAGAAAAATGTTTATTGAGCGTAGCGGGATGCTTCCTAATCGAATTCGTATATCAAATATACAGTCTTGGAGACAAAATAATCAGTCTATATCGGTTGACTTGACCAAGGCATTTGATGGTTGGGCTAGCCTGTCGCCTGTTAATACTAATTCTTACGCTTTGGAATTGGCTCGCAACCGACGTCCAAACGCCCTTGGTCAAATCTTACTTCCTGCTGGAAAAGATTTTACAGTGATTGCATTAATGGAACCCAGTCCACACTGGTTTGATCTGCATTTAACGGCAACCGGGATGCCGAAACTCGGTAGCGATGACGGCAGGTTGACTGCTGAATTCGACATTGTTACCCCAGAGATTTTAGATGCCAAAAGCGGTGAAAAAATTCTACTTTTCGGCCTTCTTCCAAAGGCAGTTTCAGTCGAGGCCGGAACTTCCCCAAATGTAACATTCGGTGCAGCCGAAAGCGTAAAAACTTTCCTTACGCACAATCTGGCGACTCCAGCGAGGCCAAACGGGTATAAGTATGACATTCAGGGAGTAAAACTTGGGATGGACGTCGACGAAGCTGCAAAAATGCTAGTCTCCAGTCTTCCTGGATTAGAGTGGGCCAGCGCGGATTTGACCAATCGCGACCCGGTCGCTGGCGTCGACTCTGCTATGCCGAAATTTCTCCAGATTGATTTCGGCAAGGTTGACGATATTTATGAGAGATACCTATTGGCATACAATCCACAGGATCGTAAAATCATCTTTCTTAAACGAGCGACCAATGTCGGCATGAACATGGATGGAAAAAATAGCGCCAGCATGGATCGTGATGTTCGACGCTCAGCTCTAGAGAAATATGGAACTCAAGACTTTCTCGCATCTCAGATAGTAATGATCTGGGCTCCGGATCCTGTTCATAGAGCGCGACTCAGCAAAGCTCCAGGGTGCTACGGGATAGTCGGCCGTCTTTATGACGCGGATTATTTCCGGTCCGACTTTCTCACAGATCAATGCGGAGAAGTTCTGTCGATACAGGCTGCAGGCGGAAGAGCTGGATATTTGCTTTATGATAGTACAAAAATTTTAAACATCCGCACAACTGCTTCATCGACATCGCGCTTATCTCAGCCGTAAGTCTTATCAAATACAGAGCATCATACATCATCACTACGTTGTATTTTACGCAAGAGGTGTGTGACAAGATGCCCAACAAGGTATGGCTTGGAGTGATTTTGTGCACCATCGCGCTCCCCGTCAGCGCGCAAGTTCAGAAGGATCTGTTGCGAAAGGACCGGGAACGGCGTGAACAGCAAAAGTTGCTGCAAGAGATAGATAGGGCGAAAAACGCACCTGCGATTGATGTTGTCGGCCTGCGGCTGGGCATGAGTTTTGCCGAAGCTGAGCAGATCGTACGGAAGCACATGGATGTTAACCGGGTCATGCGCCTTCAGAGGCCAAGCATCATATCGAGCGATACTAAAATTCAGCCATACGCTTCTGGATTGATGCTGGTAAGAGAAGATGGACGAGAGACGTTTGCCCTTTTTAATGAGGACCCAAGCAATCCCGACAAACTCGTTGCAGTGATGCGCACTGTTGCTCTCGAACCGGGCCAGATGCCAGGGTTAAGCTTGCTCCAAAGTTTGCGAGAGAAATACGGTACAGAGAAGCGTCTTAAGTCTGATGGGGTCGCGTTCGAAGGGGTCTGGATTGCCGCGGCTAGCGACAGTGTCGCTGCTTCAACCATTCGAACGTGTATCGATGAGGCTAGCAGAGTTAGTCCCTACGAAATACCAATGACAGAGAATGGGCTCGATCGACCGTTGTCGCGTGATCTTACTGGGGCGATGCTTAACGGAAATGATAAGCGACAACTTCCGTTTCAAAATGGCTTATCTTGGAATTGGCCACCTACTCCAAGATTTTTTCTGGAAACTACCGAGCCCCGCCAGGGGCTTCGATGCTTACCGCTCTTATCGGTAATATACAATAATTACAATCAGATGGATCAGATGAACGTCTCTTTGGTCGATCATGAGTCTTATCTCCCTCTGTTTAGACGTAGTCAGTTAATGCTACGTTCTGGCGAAGGAGCTTCTAAGACCCTGACGCACACAGTTCCAAAGCTTTAGGGCGTCGATCGGGTTGCTGGTGAGTTGTTGTTCTGGATGCCCGCCGCGGGTCGCGCCGACGTGCTCGACGCCGCCCTCGCGCAGGAGATGCGCGCCTATTACGAGACCGTGTTCGCGCGCTACGCCCTGCGAGACCGGATGGTCGGCTTCTTCAGTCGCCACGACGTGCTCCTGTCGCCGACGCTGCCCCTCTCGTCCCTGGAGGCGGGCCGCAACATCCCGGCGGGGCTGGAGTGACCTGACCGGCTGGCTTTGGACCGGGCTGATTGAGAGGATCAGCTAGGACCGAAGGAGTCAGACATGCGGCGAGGACAGAAGACGAGCGCGGAGCAGGTCGTGCTGAAGCTGCGCCAGATCGAGGTGCAGACGGCTCAGGGCAAGAGTTTGTCGCTGGCGTGCAAGGAGACGGAGATCTCCGAGCAGAGCTATTACCGCTGGCGCAAGGAGTACGGCGGCCTCCAGATCGATCAGGCCAGGAAGATGAGGGATCTGGAGCGCGAGAACGCTCGGTTGCGCCGGCTCGTGGCCGATCTGTCCTTGGAAAAGCAAGTGCTGGCGGACGTCGCCTCGGGAAACTTGTAGCCCCCGAACGACGCCGGCGGGCGGTGGCGGCCATCCAAGAGAAGTACGGCCTCTCGGAACGTCACGCCTGCCGGATCGTCGGCCAGCATCGGGGCACACAGCGTTACGTGCCCACCCTGCCGGCCGACAAGGATGGGCTGACCCGCGCCATCATCGCCTTGGCGTCCGAGCATGGGCGCTACGGCTACCGCCGCGTCACCGCGCTTCTACAGGCAGCGGGCTGGCAGGTGGGCAAGGACCGGGTTCAGCGTATCTGGCGTCGCGAGGGGCTGAAGGTCCCCAGCCGACATAGACCCCGCAGCCGCCTCTGGCTGAACGACGGCTCTTGCGTGCGGCTGCGTCCGCTCTCCCGCAACCACGTCTGGAGCTCCGACTTTGTGCAGGCTCGGACTCACGACGGTCGGAGCCTGCGCATCCTGACGCTGATCGATGAGCACAGCCGGGCGTGCCTCGCGCTGAAGGTGGCGCGGCGCATCAACAGCATGGGTGTGATCGAGGCGCTGGCCGACGCCATGTGCCTGCACGGCATCCCAGAGCACATCCGCTGCGACAATGGCCCGGAGATGATCTCGAAGGCGTTGCGTAAATGGGTCGCCAAAACAGGGCCGAAGATCCGGTACATCGCGCCAGGCTCGCCGTGGGAGAACGGGTACTGCGAAAGCTTCAACGGCAAACTGAAGGACGAGTGCCTACGTCAGGAGATCTTCTACTCGTTGAGGGAGGCGCAGATCGTGATCGGGCTGTGGCAAACAACCTACAACCGCGTCCGGCCGCATTCGTCACTGGGCTATCGGCCGCCCGCGCCTGTCAGCTACCCGGATCTGGCCTTCCGGCTACCCATGGCAGCGGCCATGCAGTAGCCTCTCACTCAGCTCGGTCCAAAATACCGGTCAGGTCAGTCCGGCTGCGTGATGACGGGCAAGCCACTCGCAGGTCGGAAGGTGCTCCGACAGCGGCGGCGTGCTGGTCGTCGCGCCAGAGGGAGCTAGGGCTGCTGCCTCAGTGCTCAAACCGCGTCCCTTTCGCCTCCTGAGCCAAAGGCGGCCACGGTCCCATGATGACGGAGAACAGCGTCGACAGTCAGCATCGGACTGCTCACTGATACAGGGTGCGCTGGCTCAGGAGTGCCATAAGGAACACGGTGCGCAACGTGAGCAGTTTCTCGGAGGCTGAGAGGTCTGGCTGGGCCAAGCAAACTTGTGCCTCCGGATCAGCCGATACGGTCGCGGCGAGATCCAGCGTGAAGGCTGCCCCGATCGGGTACTGCCGCGTGGTCGGATCAGCGAGGTACGCCTCAGCGGCCGCAGCGACCGCCCCCATATCGATGGGTGGAGCGACGATGCGATCAAGGTCGAAGACGTGGTCGGCCATGCCCGGCTCACTCTAAGCGCAGCATGCGTTTCGGGCATTCAGCCCGCTCGTACCGCTCGCGGAGCGACCTCGCGCCGGCGCAGCAAGCGTTCAAGGCGCTCCTGCCTTGTCTCCCGATGGCTGAGCGGTGAGCTAGCGAGATCGCGCTTCGTGGCCAGGAGATCGAGTGCCATGAGCACGATCCAGGGGCCGCCAATGCCGATGAAGAAGGCCATCTGCTCGACTCCTACGGGTCAGCGCTTCGCGGCCACTGAACATAATCCCCGCGGTCGCTAGAGCAATCCAAGAACCCCAATGCGGACGCTGGAGGCTCTCCCCCGAGCCCAGCTGTGCCTCGCAGCCGTCTCGGCAACGACACCCTGGAGGATGTCAAAGGCTCAGAACGGCTACCCGACCGAACGTGTGAGGCTCGTCGTTTCTCCGTGACGCGCATCACAGTCGCCCATCACCGGTCCGCACATGGTCACGCTCACACCGGAGTGCAGCCATGTCACGTCGGAAGCTCAGCCTGCTGCTCTTGCTGCTGGTCGTGGACGTGATCGCGGTGCAAGGGCGAGGTCCACGTCCGAGCTCGATCGTACAACCAGACGCAGCCGAGGCGGCCTACCAGGCGCGGCGGTACGAGTGGTTCCACGACTGATCCGGCCCCGACGGCCTACTTGCCGCTCGGCGCCGCGTTGCTGCCCGTCACGGCATTGCCGCCGCTGTCGCCGCCGATCGCCCCGCGGGTGACGTTTCGGAAGCCGCCAGCTTGGCCGCGGACCGCTCCTACCCGGCGCGACGAGCGCTTCTTCCGGACTGTCGTGATGATGTCGGAGGTCCCCGCGACGGCGATCGCCGAGCCGGCGGGCATGGCGCCCGCAGGGGTGGTGGCCGCCGTCGAGCCGAGGGTCAGCAGGAGGGCGGCTGTGAGTGTCGCGATGCGCAAAGTTCGACTCCGCTCGGTCCGCCGTGACGCGGCGGCGCGCTCCTACCGATGGCCGGAGGAGAGAGGAGCTAGGCCTCCTCACGGGAAAGTCTACAGAGGCCTATTTGGCAGTTACGCGATGCACGTGCGGGGGACGGCAGCCCATTGCGGCGGGCACGACCGGATTAGCTTCGGTGCGCCGGCAATTTTCGTAAGTGCTGTAGTCGCTGCCTGAGCCGTCAACGAAGGCAAGTGAGGCGCGCTCAGCATCAGAGCGCCCGCGACAGTAATCCGGAAAATGGTGTTGGCCATGTGACCCCCCTTTTGCGGTCCTCGAGAACCGTCGTGTGGAGGTACTCGTACGAGCTTGGCCTTTCGGCTGGATTGCGCGAATTATTACGTGGGGTCGATGGCTGGTGTCTGCCTCGCCTTGGAGCGGAAGAGGCAGCCTCACTGTTTTGACAGAACCTTCGCCCCGTAGCGGCGCGTCCACTCCGCGAGAACCCGCTCCCGGTTCTCGGCCATCCAGGCTAGATCATTCCGTGCCATCCGGGCCTCGATGTGAGGCGGGTAGGTCGAGGGCGGGTTGGAAACCTCCGGGTGAGCGACGATCGCGAAGGTCTGCGCGTAGAGCTCATTGGCGGCGCGGCTTGCTGCCCAATCCGCGACGCGCTTTGCGAGCGCCGTGTGCGGTGAGCCAGCCACAATCGCGAAGGCCTCCAGTTCCCAACCGACGCCATCGATGGGCACGAGGATCTGAATCGGCGCTCCATCCTCCTTCAGCTGCGCGGCTCGCATGTCGTAGGTCAGGCCCGCCAGGGAGCGCCCGGCGGCCGTTTCCTCACAGGGGCCCGAACCCGTGGCCAGATAAGCGGCGACGTTCTGATCGAGTGCGTCCATGAACGACCAGGCTGCCGCCTCGCCCATGGTCTGGATCCAGTTCGCGACGAGGAGATAACCCGTTCCGGTCATGGCGGGACCGGGAAGAAGCAGGCGACCCTTCCACTCAGGCCTGAGAAGATCTCGCCAGCGCGTCGGGGTGAGGATACCGTCGCGTTGGGCGAGATCGCTGTTCAGGCAGATCACGCCCAGGTAGGCGTCCATTCCGGTCCACGCGTAGGGCACGCTCGGATCCCTGAAGGGTCGTCGGAGGGTGTCGGCACCAGCCGGCGCGTAGGGTAGGAGGAGGCCGAGCTTCTTGAAGGCGATCAGGCTCGTGGCAGCTAGCCCGAGCACCATGTCGGCCTGCATATGGTCGCGCTCGGCAAGGATCCGGTCGGTCAGCACGCCGGTCTGATGCCAGACCCAGGCGACCTCGACCTCGGGAACGGCCGCCTCAATGGCCTGCTTGAAGGGAGCGTGCTGCTCAGGCTCGAGCGCGGTGTAGACGGTGAGGCGCGTGCGCTCAGCAGCAAACGCCGGTTGGGCCACGCCGAGAAGCAGCGGCAGCCAGAGGGCTGCCGCCCATCTCACCCGCAGCGCTGACCCTCGATCCCGTGATGCCTGGAGCAGCTGTGACACAGGAGTGTGCATCTTAGAGGAGTCCAGCGGGCGCAAAAGGACAGGTGGCGGTCGGGCACCGATGAAGAACGGAGCCGCCGGCTCTCAGCCGTTCTCGCCACCTGCTGAGTAGGTGCGCTTGCCTTGGTCAGTTAGGCCAGCACCGTCGGCCACCCCGGCCAAGGTGGAAGCCGCGTGGGCAGGCGCGACCGAAGTAGCCCCCTCTCTGCCCGCCTGGGCGACAGCCACCGTAAGGACCGCGATGGCCGTAGGGCCCACAGCCGCCGTAGATCTGCATGACGTTGGTATCGGGCACGGGAAACACGGCCAGCGGAACGGCTGAGGCTGGCGCGACCAGAATGGCGGCGAGCAGAGCGCCCGGGATGAGCGTTTTGAGCATTGTTTTCTCCCTACAGGGACGAGCACGGTTGGCTGATTCCAAGGCCAGCATAGCAGCGACCGCGGTTGATGGGAGCGATTGTTACAAATCAGGGTGGCCGCTCGGTCCTCGGTTCCTGCAGGAACCAGGAGAAGATAACCAAGGCCCCGTCCCACAACCTGGGAAGCTGTTGCACTGGTATGGCTGGATACCGACCGCATCCGCTTGCTGCGGTACATCGATGTGTCTGGCAAGTTCCGCGCAGCCGTGGCGCTGATCGTGGGCGGTGCCACTCCGACAAGGCTGGCGACGCTGTCTGTAAGGTAGCACCGCCTGAAAGGCTACGCTGCCGGTAGGACTTACGCCGAAGGTTTGAACATGGCCGCAAGCGCCAGTTCTGCGCCTGTCGGCCCAGGGGGCGGCACATGGCGCATCCGGGCCTTATCATCCGGCCTGAGGCGTTGTCCGCTTCTGGGATGCCGGCAACGGCCATTGAATGGCTGATATGGGCGCATCACCGCCATAGTGGCAGCTAAACATGGGTCCGCTTTCGGGATCCGCACGGCCGCGCACGAGTGACTGCGTCGGATCGCCTGCGGAACGTCCGCATATGCTTGCCCTCATCTCAGGGCCATCGGTTCGGGTGTCTCTTCGCCTTGTCGGCGTGGGCCGGCATGGAGACAGAAAATGGAACACTCCGCGTATGATCCGGCCACCAAAGGACGGCCGGCCTGGAACGCCGGCCGCAAGCTCGGCGCCAAGCGCGCCCTCAAACCTCAGCAGGTCTGGGCCATCCGGTTCTGGCTCGACCGCGAACGGCGCACGCGCGACCGGGCGATGTTCGACCTCGCCATCGACAGCAAGCTGCGCGGCTGCGACATCGTCAAGCTCAAGATTGGCGATCTTGTCAGCGGTGGTCGCGTCCGTAGCCACGCCATCGTGATCCAGCGTAAGACTGGCCGGCCGGTGCAATTCGAATTGCTCGAACCCGCCCGTACCAGCATCCTTGCATGGCTGGAGGCAAGGGGTGGAGCGCTCAACGACTATGCCTTCCCGAGCCGGCTCGACGGCGTCACTCACATCAGCACCAGACAGTATGCGCGCTTGGTCGATGAGTGGGTCACGGGCATCGGGCTGCGCAGCGAGGACTACGGAACCCATTCCCTTCGTCGCACGAAGGCGTCGTTGATCTACAAGCGGACCGGCAACCTGCGTGCCGTGCAGATCCTGCTCGGCCATACCAAGATCGAGAGCACGGTCAGGTACCTCGGCGTCGACGTCGAGGATGCTCTGACCCTGGCCGAAGGAACTGAGATTTGAGCGTTTGGCCCCTCGGCTTCAGTGCTGCGGGGCTTCAAATGCAGCCCGACAGCAGCGCGCCCATTCCGGTCATTCGAATCGTCGCCCTGAATTTCAGGAAGCAGACTACTGCTTTAAAGAGGCATCCAGATCATCACTTCGTAAACTTGCCCTGCTCGGCCTCGGCTGGCCGCGCCAGCTTGCGGCCGATCTTTAGCAATAGCACCTCGGCCAGGAGTTGCAGGTGCGGATCCTCGGCCTCCAATAGTGCCTCGTGGGCTGCCATCAGGTGGTTGTCTGCACGCTCCACCGAGAGATCAATAGGCGAGATCTTGCTGTCGTGCTCGTCCTCGCCGGCCCAGCTCTGGGTGATGTCGATGACGATCTCACGACCCCGTCGCGGCCTGCCCGCACCACTCAGCCAAAAGCGGCTACGCGCCATGTTTAAGTTGGACGGAGTGCGGCGACAGTACGTCTCTGGCGCCCCTGACGGACGCAATTATTACTTAGAAGTCAGCAGCTCGCGCCGATGCGTTCAAAATCCAGAGCGGATGCGAAGATGACCGCTTGGGTCCGGCTGTGGACTCCGAGTTTGCGCATGATCTCGGTCGCGTGCGTCTTTACCATCGACATACCAATGCCAAGGCTCGCGGCGATCTCTCTATTGCTGAGGCCCTGCTTAAGTAGAATCAAGACGTTCATTTGCGCGTGCGAGAGCGTCGACATTCGTGCAAAGGCGGGCGAGGCCGTGCGCGGGTCGGCGAACAGTCTTGCGCGCACCGTGTCGGGTACAAAAATATCGCCCGTGAGCGCCAGGGCTACCGCCTCTAGGTAGACTGTCCGGCTCGACGTCTTTGGCACGAAACCCGCTGCCCCGAGCGCGAGCGCCTCGCGAATGATCCGCGCATCATCCAGGCCGGAGCAGATCAAGATCGGGATCCGCGGGTGACGGGCCCGAATGCTGAAGTAGCCCTCGAAGCCCCGGATGCCATTCATCGAAAGGTCGAGGAGGATAAGATCGGTGTCTGGTCGGCGTGCGAGCGCACGTGCGGCATCTTCGATTGAAGCAGCCTCCTCGATCGAGGCTGCCGGCAAGCCCATTTGGAGGACGCAGCGGATCGCATCCCGAAACAAAGCATGGTCGTCGACGAGTAAAAGGCGCACGGCTGGCCCTCGGGTGCACACGGTAGCGCCATGAGACTTCCAGGGCCAATTGCAGTCGTCAATAAAGTCGAGTCAAATATAATTCTTATGGCATTTGCTGTAATTAACCCGGATGATTAGGCACTGAATACATGATAAAATCTAAAATAATAAGAAAATAATATTTCAATTGTACCAAGGTCCATGTCGGCTTCGATCATGTTTCCACTCATAGTTCGTCATGAGAGGTCGTCTGCCCGCAATCGCGCCTCTCGCAACAACGCGGTCCATCAGCAAAACCGGATCGATAGGGAGAGACGCATGGCACATCCGACAGCGACGGCATCTCCACGCCGGCACCTCCTCGCAACGGCATCGTCCCTGCTGGCCTTGACGCTGGCATTGTCCAGCCAGGCCGCCTCCAAGGATGCGAACGAGCCAAAGCCGGTTGCCTGGGAGGACATCCTTAATGATCAGCAGACCAACAACGATGTGCTGATGTATGGTATGGGCGTAAAGGCTCAGAGATACTCATCGCTCGATAAGATCAATACCGATAATGTCGGCCTGTTGAAGCCGAAGTGGTCGTTCTCGTTCGGCGACGAGAAGCAACGTGGCCAGGAGGGCCAGGCTCTCGTCCACGACGGCATCATCTACATCACCGCATCCTACTCGCGCATCTTCGCACTCGACGCAAAGACGGGGAAGAAGATCTGGTCTTACGCTGCCCGCCTGCCCGACGACATACGCCCCTGCTGCGACGTCGTGAGCCGAGGTGCTGCAATCTACGGCAACAAAATCTACTTCGGCACCCTCGACGCCTCGATGGTCGCTCTCGACGCGAAGACCGGCAAAGTGGTTTGGAACAAGAAGTTCGATGATCACGGCGCCGGCTACGCCTACACCGGCGCGCCGAACATCATCAAGGACCAGAAGACCGGCAAGGTTCTCCTGATCCACGGCAACTCGGGCGACGAGTTCGGCGCACTGGGCAAGCTCTACGCCCGCGATCCCGAGACCGGCGAGGAGATCTGGATGCGGCCCATGGTCGAGGGCCACATGGGTCGCCTGAACGGCAAAGACTCGACGCCCACGGGCGACGCCAAGGCCCCCTCCTGGCCGGACAAGGACGGCAAGAAGGTCGAGGCCTGGAACCACGGCGGCGGCGCTCCCTGGCAGACCGGTGTCTACGACGAGAAAACCAACACCTTCATCATCGGCACCGGCAACCCGGCGCCCTGGAATCACCATTACCGCTCGCCCGGCGACAGCCTCTTCACCTCGGGCCAGGTCTACATAGACCCCTCGAACGGCGAGCCGGTGGGCTTCTTCCAACACACCCCCAACGACGCCTGGGACTACTCGGGCAACAACGAGATCATCCTGTTCGACCTTGAGAAGGACGGTAAGAAGATCCGTGCCGGCGCCCACGCCGACCGCAATGGCTTCTTCATCCTGACGGACATCGACAAGCTCACGGCGCGCGACGGCAAGATCAATAAGCCCGAGGCGCTGATCGCCGCCTATCCGTTCGTGAAGGACATCACCTGGGCCAAGGGCTACGACCTCAAGACCGGCCGGCCGATCGAGAACGAGGGCCAGCGGCCGCCGGCCCCCGAGGCCGGACAGAGCAAGGGCAAGTCCATCGTCGTGACACCGAACTTCCTCGGCGGTAAGAACTGGAGCCCGATGTCCTACAGCCAGCAGACAGGCCTTTTCTACATCCCGTCGAACGACTGGACAGAGGACTACTGGACCGAGAACGTGACCTACAAGGCGGGCTCCGCCTATCTCGGTCAGGGCTTCCGGATCCACCGCAAGTTCGACACCCACGTCGGCGCGCTGCGGGCGATCGATCCGAAGACCGGCAAGATCGTGTGGGAGCACCTGGAGCACATGCCGCTGTGGGGCGGCAGCATGACCACGAAGGGCGGCCTCGTCTTTCAGGGCACCTCCGACGGCTACGTGAAGGCCTTCGATGCGAAGTCCGGCAGGGAGCTCTGGGCCTTCCAGACCGGGTCCGGCGTGGTCTCGGTGCCGATGACCTGGGAGGACGGCGGCAAACAGTACATCGGCATCGCCTCGGGCTACGGCGGCGCGGTGCCGCTGTGGGGCGGCGATATGGCCGACCAGACCAAGCTCGTCAGCCAGGGCGGCTCGTTCTGGGTGTTCGAGGTGCCGACCGACACCGCCTCCGCCCAGTGAGAGCCTGAGGCAGCGCCCTGCGAGCGGGCCCGGGCTTGGGCCCGCTCGTCCCCACCACCACAACCGAGACCCGTCCGATGCCGGCTCCTGCTGCGCGCGCTCTTTCCGGGCTCTTCCTGTCCGGCACCCTCGCGGCCCTCCTCACCGCATGCCTCGGCGGCCCGCCCGGCGCGGCGGCCCAGACGGTGATCGTCAACCGGGAGGAGCGTCCCGACCCCTGGGTAATCAATGGCTGCACCATCGCCCCGAAGACGTCCTGTCCGGGGGCCGACCTGCGCCACGCCGATCTGAAGAACGCCGACCTCGGGGGTGCCGACCTCACGGGCGCCAACCTCGCCAGGGCAGACCTGCGCGGCTCGAACCTGCGCGGCGCCGTCCTCGATCGCGCCAACCTCGGCGGGGCCCGCCTGCAGATCGCCTTTCTACAGGGCCTGAGGGCGCGCGGCGCATCGTTCGTCGGTGCGAACCTCGACCACGCCCGGGCCGCCGGCGCCGATTTTAGCGGAGCCGATTTCACGGTCGCCGACCTGGAGATGGTCCAGGCCAAGCGGGCGCAGTTCGTCGGCGCGAAATTCGTCGACACCGACCTGCAGGAGACCAAGTTCTACGAGGCCAACCTGGCCGACGCCCTGATGGACGGCGCCAAGATCCGCTTCGCAATCTTCCAGGATGCCTGGATGAAGGGCTGCAGGGGTTGTCCGGAGCATTGGCAGCACGGCAAGCCGGTCTGGGAGACCTACCCGGAAGCGGAGCCTCCCGCCGCAGCCGGTGCGGATCAGTGAGATGGCGCTGCCTGCTGGGCCTCGCGGTCGCCGGCCTCGGGTCGCAGGACGCATGGGCCATGGAGCCCGCAGAGGGCAGTGTCCGCCCTGCCTTCGCCAGGTGCAGGGCCGTGGCCGAGGAGGGCGAGCGCCTGCGCTGCTACGACCGGCTCGCCGGGATCCTCGCGCCGCCCCGCTTCCAGGGTCGCCTCACCGCGCAGACCGAGCCGTTCGCGGTGCAGGGCCCGACCGTGCTGCGCTACGAAAGCGACGGCCCGATCTTCGTCATGTACCTCAAGGACGCGCAGGGTGGCATCGTGCAGAACCTGCACATCGGGGGTGGCGGCAGCGCCACCTACGTCATCGAGACGCCTGGCACCTACTCGCTTCAGGTCAGCGGCTCCGAAACCTGGCGCGTCTGGCTCGATCCCGCGCGCTGACGCCGTCCCTCCCGCACAGGCCGATGTTTCCATGATCAAGCTCCTGAGAACGCTCGCGCTCGCGCTCCCGCTCGTCCTCCCGCCGTCGCTCGAAGCCCTCGCTCACGGCGACGCGGCGCCGCAGCCCGTTGATACTACGGGTCTGCCGGCGCTCGGCGACGACATCCGCACCGCGAACCCCTACGAGGGCAACGCGCGGGCCATCGAAATCGGCGCCAACGGCTACAACCAGAACTGCGCACGCTGCCACGGGCTCGACGCGAAGTCGGGCGGCATGGCGCCGGATCTGCGCGAGGTCGAGGCAGGGGAGGCCGGTGACGGCTGGTTCATCACCCGCGTCCTGCACGGCGCGAAGAAGGACGACCGCTACCGGATGCCGCCCTTCGAGGGGATCCTTAGCCAGGAGGCGATCTGGGCGATCCGGACCTACGTCGAGAACCAGGCGAAGTGAGCGGGACCGGCTGCGGTCATGGTGCGCGCGGCGCTGCTCCTGCTCGCGGGCGTCGCGGCCTCGGGCCCGGCCGGAGCCGAGGGCATCAAGGAGTACCAGGTGCGGCGCCTGCTGATGCTGCGGACGGAATGCACCGTGAGCGCCCTGCAGGCCGACGCGCTGGCGGACGGTACGAGCCGCTTCCTCGCGACCTGCGAGAATCTCAGCCACTACCCGGACGGCGTCGAGATCCGCTGCCCGAACACGGAGGACGACCGCGATTGCCGCATCCTCACGGCCAAGCGCGAGTTCCCGCACCTGCGGGCGCTGCAGCGGTGATCGCCGACCCGCCGCCCGGCCGCCTGAGCCTTCCGACGCGATTGCTGCATTGGACCGTCGCACTCGGGATCCTGGGCATGCTGGCCTATGGGTTCCGGCTACAGGAGCTGCCCGAGGGCGCGGTCCGGGGAATGGCCATTCGCCTGCACAAGTCCGTGGGGGTCGTCCTGCTCGTGCTGATCGTCGTGCGCGCCCTCTGGCGCTGGCGCGAGGGCATGCCGGCCTCATCCGCGCGGCACGCCCCGTGGGAGCGCCTCGCCGCCCGCACCGTGCACGCCGCACTGATCGCCGCGACGCTGCTGATGCCGCTCTCGGGCATCGCGCGCTCGCTCGCCTATCCGCGCGCCCTCTCGGTGTTCGGCGTCCTCCTGATTCCGCAGCCCTTCGCGACGCGGCCCGAGATGCTCTACGCGGGCGCGGCTGCGCTGCACGACGGGCTCGCGCTGATGCTCGTGGGGCTCGTCGCGCTCCACGTGGCGGCTGCCCTGAAGCACCACTTCGTCGACCGGGACGACACGCTGCGGCGTATGCTGGGACGCAGACCGTGAGGACTGCCCTGCTCCTCGCCCTCCTCGTCCTCGGCCCTGCGCCCGCACGGGCCGAGCAGACCGGAGCCGCCGCGCAGGACCCATCCGACATGGATCTCCGGACCGGCTTGCGCCTGCGCAACTATCGCGCGCCGGTGACCCGTGCGGTGATCGGCGGCACTCGGGTCGAGTTGCCGGACGTCGACCGCCTCCGGGCCGCGGGCGCGGCGCTGATCGACGTGATGCCCCAGCGCGGCGGCTTCGACCCGGGCAGCGGCGCCTGGCGGGCGGTCGACCGCCGGGAGACCATTCCGGGCGCGGTCTGGCTGCCCGAGACCGGCCGCGGCACGATCGAGCCGCGCCTGTCCGCCTACCTCGCGACCTGGCTCGACCGGTTGAGCGGCGGCGACCGTGACCATCCGCTCGTTTTCTTCTGCATGGCCGATTGCTGGATGTCCTGGAACGCCGTGCGCCGGGCCGCCGATCTCGGCTACCGGCGCGTCTACTGGTTCGCCGAGGGCACGGACGGGTGGAGCGAGGCCGACCGCCCGCTCGTACCGGCCGAGCCGCCCCCGGTCCCGCCCCTTGCCGCCACGCCCTGAGGCCGAGCCATGCCAGCGCCGAACCCCGCCGCACCGCGCCTCATCCGCACCACCGCCGGCCAGCCGCAGCCGAACGCCAGCACTACGCGCGATCCCCTCGGCTCGCCCCTGTGGGCAAGCATGGCCGAGCGCTATCTCGGCGGCCTGCCAGCGATCTTCGACGACCGCGTCACCGTCGCGCTGCCCCCGGTCACCGAGGACCAGACGCAGGTGCCCGTCACGGTCGATGCCCGGGCGCTCGGCTCGGTCGAGGAACTCCTCGTCATCGCCGATCTCAATCCGTTCCCCCTTACCCTGCGCCTCGCCCCCGCCGCCGCGCAGGCCTTCGTCGCCTTCCGCATGAAGATCGAGCAGGGCACGCCGATCCGCGCCGCCGCGCGCCTGGATGGGCTTTGGCATGTCGGTGGGCGCTACCTCGACGCGGCCGGTGGCGGCTGCTCCGTTCCGCCCGTGGTCGAGAAGAAGGTGGACTGGAAGAATCTCGGCCGGATGCGCGGCAGGGTCTGGGACGAGGGCGACAATCTTCGGCTGCGCCTGCGCATGACCCACCCGATGGATAACGGAATGATCGCCAACGTACCGCTCTTTATCGTCGAGACCCTGGCGATCTCGGACGACTCTGGCCGCCATCTCGCCGGCCTCACCCTCTCCGAAGCGATCGCCGACGATCCAACATTGACGCTGTTGCTTTCGGGGCGTGGGGCCAGGGCTCTGACCGTCGCCGCGCGCAACACGGCTGGCAACGACTTCCGCGCCCGGGCCCTGGTGCCTCCGGCGGACGCACGAGCCGCGCAAGCGGAAGGGAGGCCGTGATGGCACAACAACGATCCCGCGATCTCACGCGCCGCACCGGCCTTGCCCTCGCGCTCTCGGCTGCCGCGGCGGCCTGCGGCCCGATTCCCGTGGCGGCGGCCCCGCGCTACTATGTCCTTAATCCCGTCCGGATCGCCGAGGGCGTCTGGACGATCTACGGCGTCCAGGAAGCAATCACCGCCGAGAATGGCGGTGCCATCGCCAACGTCACCATGCTCGACACGCGCGAGGGTTGCGTCCTCATCGATGCGGGCCCCTCGCATCGCTACGGCACGGCTCTCGACACCCTGGCGCGGGACCTCACCGGCAAGCCGGTCGTCCGCGTCTATCTCACGCATTTCCACGCCGACCACAGCCTCGGCGCCACAGCCTTTCCGGACGCTGTGCTCTGGGCGGGACCTGGCTTGCGGGCCGACCTCGCGCGGTTCGGCAACGACCTCGCGAGCGGGATGTACCGGGTCGCGGGGGACTGGATGCGGGGAACTGGCGTGCCCAAGCCCGCGGTCGAGGCACAGGCAGGCGTTGAGGAGGTAGGGGGCCGGCGCTTCCGCCTGCTGCGCCTCTCCGGGCACACCCGGGAGGATCTCTGCCTATTCGAGGAATCCTCCGGCCTGCTGTTCCCGGGCGACCTCGTCTTTCTCGACCGCGCTGCCACCACGCCCGATGCAGATCTGCCGCGCTGGCGCGCCGCCCTGCGAACGGTCGCCGACGTCCCGGCTCGCTTGCTCGTTCCGGGGCATGGTCCGGCGGAGGTCGGGCGCCGCGGCATCGATCAGACGCTCGCCTGGCTGGACGCCGTCGACGCCGCGATCGAAGCTGGTTTCGAGCAGGGGCTCGACGTCACGGAGATCATGGCGCGTCCCCTGCCGGTCTGGGCGGATCAGATCGCGGTCGCCCGCTACGAGTATGCGCGCTCGGTCATGCATCTCCTGCCGAAAGTCGAAGCGGACCGGTTCCCCGTCCTCTCGGCCCTATAGATGTGCTATAGCTTGTTAGAATTCGTTCCCGCCTGTCAGCTTCCTTACCTCGCTTGTCCGGAGCCAAGCTGAGAGATTTGCGCTCGGTAACTTCGTGACGATTGTTATTTTTATTTACCGATCGCGAATTTATTCAAGTAAATAATTGCAAAATGCTTCCCTTAATGCCGCTACATCCGGTGTCTTAGCTCATGAAAACCTAAATAATCCGAGTGTAAGTCGCAAATATTTGTAATTTGCACCCGACGATCACATAATCGTTCATTTGATAAGGATTTTTGCAATGGCCGACTTTCTGAAATGGCTCAAAAACTTTGAAGTTTATTCTAACGCACCACAAATCAGTCTAAACATATCTTGAAATATAATTGCCGCACGCGCTCCATTTCTTGATACGCCTCGCCCGGCCTAAAGGTCAGGAGTTCCGGGCCGTCGGGAACCCGACCAAAACTAGCATCAGAAAGGTCGATCACGAAGCCGCGTTCACCGCTGTAAAGGTCGTCGCGGTTCTTAACGTTGACGGAGCCACAGACGAACGAGCCCGTACTCCGGCGCAGTGCGGTAATCTTAGCATCGGGGCTGTTCAGGTGCCGAGCGATTAACGCGATGACGGTGCGAGTGGCCGCCTGCCCAATGATCCTGTCCGATCCATCGTCGACGCTCTGAGCGCGAGCATCGGACAGGCCGATCGTCAGTGCGAACAGGTACAGGATGGAGGCAGTTCGGGCCATGAATTGCGGAAGCCTTCCTTGCAGGTGCGCACAGGCGATCCCTAACGCTAACGCCCAGATCAATTTCTCAGGATCAGCGAAATTTATGCAGTCAATTACCGCGAGGGGGGTGATTGATCTTGATGAAGGCCGCTGGGCTCGCAGGACGCATGTATACGAAACCATTCAAATAGCAAATCTGTTAATTTATTTTGATAATAATTTATAATAATATGAAACATCTTTGCGCAATTGCGCCTAAGAAAATGAACAAGTGAGGGATGGGGCGGTTCTACCCAAACGACAAAAGGAGCAGGACGCATGCGAGCCACCCCCATCATCCTCGCAGCGACGCTATGCGTCGCTTTCGCCGGATCAGCCTCGGCTCAGGATCAGGCCAAGCCCCCGAGTAACAGTGCCTTGCCATCTAAAGAGACCGACAAGATGCGTTCTGGTGAAACGACTGGGTCGACGCCGAACTCGTCCATACCCGGGGCCAATCCAACCGAGGATGGCAACGCTACCCAGGACTCCCGCACCACCAGGACTAAGAACCGATAAGGGCCGGCGGCGGGTTTCTGAGCTGCGAGGGGTGGCTGGATCTCATGTTTGAGCATCTTCGTCAGTGATCAGACAGGGATTTCTGCGGATGCCCGCCATGACGCACAAAATCATAAGGCAGCACGACAGGACGACTTCGAACCATAGGTGGATAGGGAAGCCTACTACAAAGCCTTCGATGCCCGCGATCGTCCGTAACCGATGGAAGTCGGAGCGGCCCTTCGCTGGCTACAGCGATGACAGCATGCTTCACAACCTTCGAACCCCATCGATCCGAACGGCAGTCCGCAGAGTCATTACAGACGAACTCTGGTTTAGCGACTATCAAAATTTTGTCATGGGGAATTGATACGTCGTCGCTTTACCCTGATTCGTGACTGCAGTTCCGCACGGATGTAGTCCTTTATCGACTCTCTGACGTTTGGACAGCAAAGCTTATTGTTCAGGCTGTCTATCGTATATTGTCCGTACTGACGCGTGCAGCTGTTGCGCTCGCTGACAAGCGCCGATGTCGAGATGCTCTTCATCTGAGTTGTACTTCTGATGCTTCAAGCCTTGCCAACCAGGGGGTAGCAGACAGCCACCAACGGCACTTCGTCGCAGAGATCATTCATGGATTGACGATCCGGCGGCGCAAGGTGTCGAATTGACGCCATTAAACCAAGCGCAGCGCTTACATTGTCGCGCTTCCAGCGAGGAAAAAGCAATATGCGGTGTGCGCTACTGATCTTCTGCTCTTATGCTGTTCTTATATCGTCGCCGGCCTGGGCGCGACTGAAGATGGACGATCGGGCCTCGCTATGGTCCGGCGCCCCCGCGGCCGATAAGATCGATTTCTCGAACCGCATGGGCAACACGATGCGCACGCTGGATCCGGATCTAGACGACCGCTACTTCATGAAATGCTTAGAGGAAACGGCGAATATCGGCGACACGAAGGAATTGACGTTGAGCGACATGGTGCGCACTTGCATCTCTTTGCATGCCCAGCCAGGGCAGAATGAAGAATAGTCTGCGATCTGCGACCCATTGACATCGAGCTACTCCGGCATGCCGCGCTTGCCGGCGCAAGGTGAATCGTTCGGTCGTCGAGACCTATCATGATACGAACGCTCGGCGCCTCGGTCATCGCTGCTACAGCTTTGACTGGACTCGCGGTTGCAGCTCTCGTTCGGTTCGACCGGTCTGCAACCATTCCTACCCCGTCACGGGGCTCAAGTATGGTATCGACCAATCGCGTGCAGCCCTCACCGTCGCCGGGAGCGCCGACGCTCTACTGCGAGTTCACCAACTTCGCCGACCAGACGCCGCTCGTCGGCTTCTATTTCCGAATTGAAGGTTCGCCGATGGCTTCCGTTTATGCGCTGCTGTTACAGCGCGAATGGGAAGGCTCACAAGCTAGAGCGTTTTCCACGATCTGTGAGTCGTTGTGGCAGGGCGAGCGTTGATCCCTGAGGCTCTGTCAGGGAGGTCGCCATGGCCCGCGCCTACAGTCACGATCTGCGTGTTCGCGTCCTGGACGCTGTGAGCGCGGGTGTGTCACGCCGGGCTGCGGCCCTGCGCTATCGGGTCGGCATCGCCACGGTGATCCGCTGGGCCGCGCACGCGACGACGACGGGAGAGACGCGGGCGCAGCCCCAGGGCCGCCCACCCGGCTCCAAGCTTGATGCCCACGCCGCCTTCCTGCTCGCGCTGATCGACGAGAAGGACGACATCACGCTCGCCCAGATGCAGGAGCGTCTGCGTGCCGAGCGCAGCGTGTCGGCCGGGTTGGGCACGCTGTGGCGGTTCTTCGCGCGCCAAGGCGTGACGTGGAAAAAAGGTCGGCGCACGCGACCGAGCAGGATCGTCCCGACGTGGCGGCCGCGCGCACGGCGTGGTTCGAGGCTCAGCCCGACCTCGATCCCGAGCGCCTGATCTTCATCGACGAGACCGGCCTGTCCACGCGCATGGCGCGCCTGCGCGGACGCTGCGCCCGCGGTCAGCGCCTGCGCTCGGGCATCCCGCATGGCCATTGGCTCACGACCACCTTCGTGGCGGGCCTGCGCCTGACGGGGATGAGCGCACCGATGGTCCTCGACGGACCGATGACGCGAGACTGGTTCCTCGCCTACGTCGAGCAGGTGCTCGCCCCGACTCTCACGCCCGGCGACGTGGTCATCCTCGACAACCTGCCCGCTCATAAGGGCGCAGCGATCCAGGCGGCCATCGAAGCACGCGGAGCACGGCTCCAGTTCCTGCCGCCCTACTCGCCCGACTTCAACCCCATCGAGATGGCCTTCGCCAAGCTCAAGTCGCTGCTGCGCAAGGCAGCCGAGCGCACGGTCGATCGGCTCTGGATGGTGGTCGGCGATCTCCTCGACGCCTTCACGCCAGCCGAGTGCGCCAACTACTTCGCCGCCGCGGGATACGAACCGGAGTAGATGGAAAATGCTCTAGCAGCGTGGTTAGCACGACATGGGATCTCAACCTGGGCACCTACTGCGGTGGGCTGCACATCATCAAGAATGTCGTGGTCAACCTGCGGCCGGACATCTACGTCATGAAGGACGGACCGCTGGTCGTTGACAAGAGTGCCAGCGTTACCGGCATCGGCGTAGGCTTTTTCTTTGGCGATTATACCGTTCGAACATACGGATCGGCGAGCTTCGGCTGAAGCGACGGTAGCTTACGCAATGCCAGGGGGGCTCAGCTCCAAAGCCCACGCTGATCGCGGAACTGCAGCTCGCGTCGGATCTGCTCCTTCACGTCCTCCCGGATCGCGGAACTCTGGATTTTGCGGATGAGGCTTTCTTTGGTGTGCCCCTCAAATGGCCGCTCAGCCTGCCAGCGGCGCCGGGCCATTCCGATGATCGATTGTGTGAGCATGGCTGTGTCCCAGGCGTAGGCGTATCGGTTAGCTCAACCGGAACTCGCCCGGCCGTAGTTTCAATGCGCGTGCCATGCGGCTCGTCAACTGCCCAGCGATCTCAACCGCCGCCCCCTCGACTGCCATGCTTTGAACTGCCGCCAAAGCTTCCTCTGGCGGTGATGTCAGAACGGCATAGACCCGTGGCGCCTCGCACTTCTGTTTTACGGTGAAGAGGTAGGGATGGTGCTTATCCCGCCGTTTCGTCTCACCGAGTTTTCGGGGCGGCTTGGGCGGACTCACCCGGCCCGAGCCAGATTTGTCTGCTTTCGGTTGGCACTCGTGGCTGTGCGGAGCGGTTATTGTGGGCCGGTAGGAGGCCGTCCGCTTTTCCGTCCGGCCACCTCCGAAGCGGACCGGCGACTTTCGGCCAGATCCAGCCTGCCGCTTCGCATCCAGCATCACCCTGTCGAGGTCGCTGACCGCACGTGTTTGGCACCGGACCGTCCGAGCTGGTAGGCCGGGGCGTCCATTCGAGAAGGGTCACGTCCATTTCCGACGATGCGTGGTCGACGGCGCTGGGACTGTTCGCGGTCCTGATCCTGGTGTTCGCCAACGGGTTCTTCGTGGCGGCCGAGTTTGCTCTGGTCTCGGTGCGCCGCAGCCGCGTTGCCGAGTTGGTCGCCGAACGGCGGACGAACGCGACAGCCCTCCAGCGGGCGACGGATCGGCTCGACGCCTATCTGGCCGCAACCCAGTTCGGCATCACCCTGTCCTCCCTGGCACTCGGCTGGATCGGCGAGCCGGCCCTCGCGCACCTAATCGAGCCGGCGCTGGATTGGCTGCCACTGGGCTTGGGGACTGTCGCATCCCACACGGTCGCGATCGTGATCGCCTTCTCGATCATCACCGCCCTGCACATCGTGCTCGGTGAACTGGCCCCCAAAAGCCTGGCCCTGCAGCGGAGCGAGCGCACCGCTCTCGCGGTCGTCCGGCCGCTGGGCCTGTTTCTGCTCCTGTTCCGGCCGGCGATCCTGTTGCTGAACGGGCTCGGTAACGGTGTGCTGCGTGTGTTCGGCCTCAAGCCTGGGCACGGCGAGGGTTCGCTTCACTCCACGGCCGAACTCAACCTGCTCATCCAGGCAAGCCAGGAGGCGGGCCTGATCCGCGAGGTGCAGCAGGAAGCGGTGGAGCGCATCTTCGCCATCGGCGAGCGCAAAGTCCGGGACATCATGACCCCGCGCCACGAGGTCGAATGGGTCGACGCCGACGACCCGACCGACGCGGTTCTCAGAGCCATGCGCGCGTTCGACCACGCCCAGGTCGTGGTCAGCCGAGGCGCGGTGGACGAACTTGTCGGCGTGGTGCGCAAGCAAGACCTGCTCGACCAAGTGCTCGATGGCAGGGCCATCGACATCGCCGCCGCCACTCAGCCGCCTATCGTCGTGCACGAGAGCATGACCATCCTGGCGGTGCTGGAGACCTTTCAGAGCCAGCCGATGCGGATGGCCGTGGTCGTCGACGAGTACGGCAGCCTGGAGGGCATCGTCACGCAGACTGACCTGCTGGAGGCCATCGCGGGTGACATCCCGGAAGTGGGTGAGGAGCCCGACGTCGTCGAGCGTCCGGACGGCTTACTCCTGATCGACGGCATGATGTCGGCCCGCGAGGCGTTCGAGCGGCTTGCCTTATCCGAGGATCCGGTCTCGGACGAATTCTACACATTGGCCGGGTACATGATCTTCCAGTTGGGTCGGATCCCGACTGCGGGTGATGCCTTCGAGACTGGCGGGTGGCGCTTCGAGGTTGTCGACATGGACGGACGCCGGATCGACAAAGTCCTGGCAAGCCGGACAGCCTGACCATCGGGGCGAAAGCCGGCGCGACCCCCTCCCGATCAAGGCGGGGTTAGGGAGCAGAGCAGGAATTCGGCGGCGCCTTGCAGGTTTCAGAACGGAAGGAGTCGCCGGAGGCGGGCGATGTTCACGAGCGCCACGAGGGACGAGGCGACGTAGGTGAGGGCCGCGGCGCGCAGGACGGTGCGGGCGCCGAGCATGTCGCCGGCGTCGAGGAAACGGCCCGTCTCCAGGATTGGCAGGGCCCGGCGGAAGCTCGCGTCGAGTTCGACGGGCAGCGTCAGGAGACAGAACACGAGCCGAACGCCGAGGAGCGCGAGGGCCACCTGCACCTGCAGGGCAGGCAGGACGAGCAAATTGACGACGGCGAGCATCACGGGCGCGGTCATCATCACCACAGCCGGGCGACCGTCCGGCGCAACGTGCCTTCGCGCTGTCCGGCGGTCGCGGCAAGAGCCGCGCGCAGGTCGTCCAAGCGTCGGGCCGGGTCGTTGCCCAACGCCATCTCCTCCAAGATCTCCGCCGCCGCCTCGCCGGGCGGAACGTCGAGCCAGAGATCGAGGCGGCCGTCGTTCAGGAGCGGGAGGCTCACCCGCAACCGCCAAACGAGGTCGCAGTCGCGCCCAGGCTCGGACCGCAGCGCCGGGATGGTTGAACGAAGGGCAGCGACGCCCGTCTCGGCGAAGGCGCGTCGTGCGTCGCCATTCCGGAGAGCGGCTGCGACCGCCTCGTCCTCGACGAAACCGTCATGCTCGGGCAAGCCCATGCGAAGGCGCAGGGCCTCGCGATCGACCTCAGGCGCTCCGATGCCGAGCCGATGCAGGGTATCGGCCAGGATGTCGGTCGTCAGGTAGTTACGCTTTCGGGCCATGCCCCATTTGTTCGGTCGCGCGGCCGCGGATCAAGCACGCCGCGCGCCCGAACCCGAAGGGCCTGCGTCGTATGTTCCGTCCATAGAGACGATGGAGGGACGGCCGACCGGTGATGGGCGGCCGCTTGTCCGGGCGCGCCTTCCGCAGGGCCGCCGGATCCGATGTTCATGCGCGAAGCAGTGCCTCCGCGCCACCTTCCGTGCCTCAAGGACCGAGCAGCCGCCAGCCAGAGCCGATGGCGACGGCTGCCACGCCGCAGGCGAATATCCCGATCATGACGTAGTTGAACACCTTCATCGGGCCCGCCGATCAGCAGCGGTTGCCGCCAGCGGTCTGGCCGTACTGCTTGACCGGGAAGTTCTGCTGGTTGGCGTTCCCCTCGGCGGCTGAGCTCATGCGGCAGGTCGCGGGGTTGCGGTTCTCGAAGGCGCCGAAGCCGCCGGGGGCGTCGAGCTCGTAGGGGCTGATCGCCATGTAGCGCCCGCGCGGGGCATCGTAGGTGAACGCTAGCGCGGATGCCGTCGGGGCGGCAACACCGAGGACGATGGTAGCGAGCATGGCGGCGGAACGGATCTTCATGGTCTTCCTCAATCTCTTTCCTGCAAAGCGTCCGGCTGACCCGGTCCGCTTCGACTTGCATGAGAAGGAGATGGGGTACGGCTTTCCGCCGCGACGTGTCGGCTCACACGTCGCGATGGGGATTAAATCCGAGCATGGGCAACGAAATTCGGCAAGCGCTGCAGACAGTTTGGTGTCGCGCTCGGCGGGCCCCCCGAAACGCGGCCTCGCGACGCAAAGCCCGCGAGAGAGGTCGGACACCCTCAAGGGGTTCCGCAGCCGCCTGAACGTGAAGGAACAGGCTGACTCCACCGCTTCTCAAACGGAAGGTGCAAAATCAACTTTGCGCTCGGTTCAAGGCCGTAATCCATCAGCCGATATATGGCTTTTTATTTAGGGCCAGTCCAGCTGACGTTATTTATTCAGGCCTATCTATGCCTTTCTGTGCCCATCGATCGCCAATCTATGCGGTAGCATCGCCTTTGGCTGAGTTGACTGAGCCGGAAACCTGCAGCGGTCGCAGCGCATCAGTCCTCGGATTGACAAAGGAATGGACCAAGGAACTGAGGTGAGTTGGGCATCAATCTGAGATAGGCGTATCGACGTCGATCATCGCCTCACACCTGCCACGGGCCCGCATGCAATGACCGTCCTTCGCCTGTCAAAGATCATACTGGTTGCTGCTGTCGCGCTCACATGCGCCCTCTCCGCGTATAACAATATCGTCAATCCAGACTCGAACTACGAATTCCTGCGTCACGTTCTGTCGATGGATACGGTCGAATCCGGCGCGCAGATTCAAGATCGCGCTATCCAAAACTCCATGCTGCAGCGGGCGGCATTCATGTTCATCGTCACAGGTGAGATGTTGGCAGCGTTGCTGTCATGTCTTGGCGTCGCGCTGATGGTCGTTCGGCTGAGTGCCCCAGCGGCACGCTTTGCGCAGGCGAAGGCCCCCGCCATCGCAGGCCTCAGCATCGGCTTCCTGGTCTGGCAGGGCGGCTTCCTGGGCATCGGCGGCGAATGGTTTTCGATGTTTCTGTCGAAGACCTGGAACGGTCAGGAGGCCGCGTTTCGGTTCGCCATGAGTGTGCTGGGAGTCTTGATCTACTTGGCGCTGCCCGAGCGAGAGGTAGAGAGCTGAAATGTCCCCCTGCGGCAGGAACCCTGGCCTGCCGCCCTGAGGAGGCGCAGCGACGAGGCGCCGCGCGCGCGACGTTCGGAGCGAGCAGCAACTACGATTCCTGAGGCAACACCTCAAGCAACACGGCCGCTGCGGCACGGAAGCTTTAAAAGACGAGGCCGCATGGGTGGACGGACTGTTTCTTGTTGTTTAGAATTCTCGGGCACAACCTCAAACTGTGTTTCGCCGGGACCGCAAACGATGCTCTCTCAACCGAACTCTGCATCCGTGGCTTCGCAGTTCATTCCAGACTCGCTCCCGACCGCGGTCGTCGGCAATCCAGGTTCCACCATAACCCTGGCGCAGATGCTCAGGCAGTCGTTCGGTCTTGAGGCACCTCAAGGGTTCAGCGAGTATCAACTCTCGACGCTGCATCAGAACCAGCCTAACGGCGGCCCTGGTACAATCGAAACATCCTATTGGGGCACCGGCAGCAATGCCTTGGATTCCTATTGGCTCCTCGACGGCAGGAGACTGACGGAAACGACGACGGTCTCGGCTGCCGACATCGGCCGCATCACGATGTTCATCGGCAACAGCATGATGAACACGGCGGCTTTCAGCGTGCCGGTGACCGGAAGCGCGAGCGCAGGCCAGATCTACCGCACGTACAACATCTGGACGTCGCAGCCCGCCGTGCAGGGCAGCCATTTCATGAGCAACGCTCTGAACCCCAGCGACATCGTTCAGTCCGCGGCGCTTTTTGCAAGCGTCTATCCCCAGATTTCGAACGTGAACAACTGCAACTGGATCGCGGACAACGTGGCCGCCGCTGCCGGGGCAGTGATGCCTTATGCCAATTATTCGAACGATCCGGACATGAACGTCGAGGGCGGCTTCTGGAGAATTGCCTATCGCGGCACCCAATCCACAAATCCGGTTCAGGATTGGTCTACGCTCACGCAGCCGGGCGATATCATACGCATGGTCTGGAATACGGAGGGCCATCACACGACGACCGTGACCGGCGAGCTCACCCAAACAGGGTTCTTGCCGGTCTACGACAATGATGATGGCGTAAACAACCCAAACCACTACATCAGGGGTCATGACGTCAAGTACTGGCTCCACACCAATCCGGAAGATGTGACCATATACCGGCTGGACCCGAATCATCAGTATCTCATCAACGGCACGGACAGTTCAGAGAATGTGCAGGGAAGCGTCTACAACGACCTCATAAAATCGGTCTCGGGCTCGGACACGGCCTATGGCGGCGACGGGGCTGACCTGATTTTCGGCAATCTCGGCAATGACATCCTGTTCGGCAACCAGAGCACAGATACGCTTTACGGCGGTCAAGGCGACGATGTGTTGTTCGGGGGCCAAGGCAACGACGTGCTCTTCGGTGATCAGGGCAACGACATCCTGTACGGAGATCTTGGCGACGATATGCTCTCTGGCGGTGCGGGGGCGGACCGATACGTGTTCGACAGGAACTCCGGTCGCGACTTGGTCCTGGGGTTCCGACAGAGCGAGGGGGACCGCATCGATTTGCAGGGACAGAGCTATCGTGTGAGTTCGGCCGCTGACGGCAACGCGCTGCTGACACTCTCGGGCGGTGGCACGGTGGAGTTGAACGGCGTCACACGCCAGCAGGTCACCAGCAGTTACTTCACCTGAGTGCGGGGACAGATTGGACGAGATGGAACCTCAATGGACGGTAAGACCCGTCGTCGATCCACAAAACTTGTGTTCCATATCGATGTCCAATTTAGAGATCGCAACAACGGACGCGGAGCAGCTGAGGTAGGTAGCACACTGCTTGGTTTGGCCGTTGGCAACACCTGCTTTCGAGAGCTGCACGGCCGCCGTTACGACTGCTTCCGCCTGATTTCGTTGAAAAACTCGCGGTCGGCCTGGATCGAGGTTTGATCGGGGGGGTTGGCCGAGGGGTTCCCCCGGCCGATCAGGCTAGAGGCTGTTACGAACTGCTGCGAAGTCGGCCGCCCTGCGGAGCAGTAGGACGCTGAAGGCGACGAGGTGCAATCCGGCCAAGGTGGCAGGTAGACGCTCGTAGTCGCGGGCCAAGCGGCGGAAGCGGGCCATCCAGGCGAAGGCGCGCTCGACCACCCACCGTCGCGGGAGCAAGACGAAGCCGCGCTTGGCCTCAGGTAGCTTCACGACCTCCAGAGCGATGCCGTGATCGGCCGCTGCCTTCGCCGCACGCTCGCCTGTGTAGCCCTGGTCGACCTAGGCGAGGTCGACGCTGTCACCGGTCGCCTCCTGCACGGCGTCGGCCAGCGCCGCTACAGCAGCGCGGTCATCGGCATTGGCGGGCGTGACGTGCAGCGCCAGCACTTGGCCGAGCGTATCGACGGCCGCGTGCAGCTTCGAGCCACGGGTGCGCTTGTGTCCGTCCCAAGCCGCGCGGGCGCCACTCTCGGGCGTCGAACGCAAGGTGCGGCTATCGAGCACGACAGCGGAGGGCTCCTCGGCCCGGCCTGCCGCTAGGCGCAACACGGCGCGCAGGTCGTGGACCAGGTTCTCGAAGCAGCCGGCCCGCAGCCAGCGTTGGGCCTGATCGTACACGGCGTGCCAGGGCGGCAGGTCGTGAGGCATCGCACGCCAAGCCACGCCATAGCGCACCACGTAGCGCAGCCCGTTGAACACGTCCCGCAGGCTGTGCTCGCGCTGGGCGGCGGTCTCGGGCAAAAGCGTCAGGTAAGGGGCGACCAAGGCCCATTCTTCATCGCTGACATCGGACGGGTAGGCGCGACGGGACTGCATCCCCCAGAAACTGGCGCACCAGCAGGTCCGTAACAGCCTCTAGTCTCGGCTGCCCCAGCGGGATCAGCTTGGCCAGCTTCCGCAGGTTCTGGGCGGCGGCCGCAAGGTGGAACTCGTCGCTGGCCCCGGCCGGCCCCCGCAACTGAAGCCGATCGAGCTTCAGGATCCGCTTGAGGTGAGCAAACAGCATCTCCACCTTCTTGCGCTCCCGCCGCGAGGTACGGCCCGCCTCCGAAGCGCAAAGGTCGCGCGCCATCTGCCGGGCGCCCTCGTGGATCGAGCGGGGAATCTTGCGGGCGGATGCGTTGGGGCAGCATCGTGGCTTCAGCGCGCAAGCTTCACAGTCGTGCTTGCTCGCGCGGTATCGCAGCATCCCGTCTGCGTCGACGAGCGGGGGCGGTGACCTGTAGACCTTCTGACGTTGCCGCAACTGCTTGCCGGCTGGGCAGGTGTAGGCATCAGCGCCAGGGTCGTAGGTGAAGGCTGATCGGCTGAAGGTACCGTCTCGGCGCTCGGACTTGTCGAAGACGGGGATGTGCGGCTCGATGCCCTGCTCGTGGACAAGCCAGCCTAGCATCGCGGCCGATCCGTAACCGCTGTCGCCGGCGAGCCGGGCTGGGTAGAGGCCGAAGTGCTCGCGCGAGCGCACGATCATGCGCTTGGCGGCCGTGACCTCGGCCTGCCGGATTGCGGTGGTCGGCTCGACGTCCACGATGACCGCGTGGTCGAGGTCGATCAGGTAGTTGGCCGCGTAGGCGAAGTAGGCCAGCCCGCCGTCCGCGCCGGTCCAGCGCGCGGCGGGGTCGGCGGGGGAAACAAGTTTAGGCACGACCGGCGTCGCGGCTCCGAACGCGGCGTCGTCGAGCACGGCCAGGTACTCCCAGGCGGCGCGGCTGACGCTCTCGAGTGGCAGGCCGTTCGTACCCTCGACACCCTTCTGCCGGTTGGCATCGGCCTTGATCAGGCTGGCGTCGACCGCGAAGCCCTCTCCGCCCACGAGCCCCTCGGCGATGCAGCGGGCGAGCACGGTCTCGAACAGGCGCCGCAGCAGTTCGCTGTCGCGGAAGCGGCCATGGCGGTTCTTGGAGAAGGTCGAATGGTCCGGCACCCGGCTGTCGAGCCCGAGCCGGCAGAACCAGCGGTAAGCGAGGTCGAGGTGAGCCTCCTCGCAGAGGCGGCGCTCGGAGCGGATGCCGAAGCAGTAGCCGATGAGCAGCATGCGGATCAGCAGCTCGGGGTCGACCGAGGGCCGGCCCGTCGAGCTGTAGAACGGTTGCAGATGCGCCCGTAGACTCGACAGGTCAACGAAGCGCTCGATGGCGCGCAGCAGATGGTCGGCGGGGACGTGTGTGTCGAGCGAAAACTCGTAGAACAGAGCACCCTGCTCGACTTGCCGAGGTCCCATCATCTGCTTCGATCCCCGTCTCTCGACAGGAGTGAATCACCTTACGATTAAGGTCGCAACACCCGAGTTTTTCAACAGAATCGATTAAGACCGGTCGGACCAGCAAGGTGTTCTTCGGTAGCTGCGCTGATCGGCTGCGGATTGGCAGAAGCACGCCCCGATCTGCAGCTGCAAACGCGGAGACAAAGGACTGCTTTGGAGAAGAGCAACCGGCATGCCCAACGGCTGGGTTGGGTCGGGAGCAGAAGGGCTGCTCGGGGTGAATTTCCGCTGATCCGCCTTCGAGCGGATTAGCGATGAAGCAGACATCGCCGTCGCGTCCGATCCCGATACCTACAGCAGTTGCAATTTCAGGATGTCGCTTCAGCTCACCGCGCCCGGCTCGTGGATCGGGCAGCGGTTGAACCGCTCGCGGAACTCGGCCGAATGCCTGTAGGGGGCGTTGCGGGCGCGGTTGATGTTGCCGAGAGGTCGGTGCGCTGCGAGGCCGGTCCACACGCTGAAGCGCATCTCCTCGTCCACCGCCTGGACCCGGGCGGGGTCCCAACTGTCCTGCGGCTGAACCCGGACAATCCCAACCCGCTGGAACGGTGCTTCGTCCTCCCTCCACTCCACCGTCGGGTCCTCGACCGGCTGACGCTCCAGGTCGCGGCATAGCTGAACCCGGAACTCCCAGATCCCCTCGATTCCGGCCATCTCCGACTGCACGGTCTCGCGGATCGCGTCAGGGCGGCCGGAGGCGTCGACCTCGGTGCCGGTTAGCGCCCTGAGAGCGGGAGACACGGGCGCCACCGAGAACTTCGCGATGTGGTCGCCGTAGCGGAACGGGGTGACCCTGTAGTAGGTCTCGCCGAGCGGATCGACGTTCGGCGCGCCACCGAGCGAGCCCAGCGTCGGGCTCTCGATGCCGACCGCCGTGAGCGCCTTGTTGACCCCGCTCAGCACGATTGAGGCGGCGACCTTCACGCCCTCGATGCGGTCGGTGGTCTTGGCCAGCAGCTTGAGGCTGCCGAGGAATTTCTCGGCGTTCGGCGCCTGGAAAACCGGGCCGTTGACCATAACGAAATCCTGCGTCGCTCCCTCCGCGTCCGGCAGGCGCTCGCCGGACACGTCCAGGACCTTCATGGCGAGGCCCCGCGGCAGGGAGACGGCATCGGGCAGGATGTCGCCGGCATTGGTCGACATCCGCAGGTAGACCTTGTGCTCGCCCGCCGTCGCGAACAGCCCTTGCGCAAGTTCAGGAGGCAGCCCCGCGTCGATGCGCAGTACGCCTTCCAGGATGCCGTGTGACTTGGCGTGGACCGAGCGCACCGCATGGCCGGAATCGTTCGCGACGGTCTCCAGAATTGTGTCGAAGGTTGCGTTGAGCTGCTCGATGGTCCGATCCTCGTCGGGCTTCACATCCTCGACGTCGGCGCTGTAGCGGACAGGTGCTTGCAAGGTTCGTCGTCCTTCGTCGTTCATCTCGGGCCAGAACATGCCTGACGGATCGGCGTTCCGGATTGCGCGCCGCTCAATTGCCCGTGAACGACCCGTTGGGAACGTCCGAGCCGGCTGGCGTTTGTCAGGACGACGGTCCGCCCGGACGCGCATTCCCGACCGTGTGGCCTCATGCCTTGAACGGTGCCGCTTCTGAAAGGCGCGCATTCGATGAAGCTCGGCAGCCTCTCTGCGCCTGGCCCGGGGGCGAGACGGAAAGTGAAGGACGAGCATGACCTACCTGCGTTTCGCGCCCGACATCGAGCAGCCCGCCCCGAACGAGCAGGAGACCATCGACGGCATCATTCAAGGTATGACCCAGCAGTCGCAGACGGTGGAGAAGCGCGAGCACCATGCCGTGCGCGCTAGCCACGCCAAGAGCTCGGCCTGCGTCACGGGCGAGTTGACGGTTGCCGCCGGCCTGCCGCCGGAACTGGCCCAAGGCCTGTTCGCGACCCCGGGTACGCACAAGGTGGCCGTACGTTTCGCCCAGGGTCCCGGCGAGACCCTCGGCGACCGGGTGTCCACCCACCGGGGCATGTCGATCAAGGTGTTCGGCGTGCCCGGCGAGAAGCTTCCCGGGCACGATGTGGAGACCCAGGACTTCGTGCTCGCCACCGGCACGACCTTCCCGTCGGGCACGGCGGCAGGCTTCCTGCGGGACGGCACGGTGATCGGCAAGTCGACCGGAATGCCGGAGGGCCTAAAGAGCGCCGTCTCGGCCGGCGCCCGCACGCTCAACAAGGTGCTCTACGCCTTCGGCACCGAGAGTGCCATGGCCGACTTCTTCGGCCATCCCTACAGCCACCCACTGGCGGACAGCTACTTCAGCCAGGCGCCGATGCGGTTCGGCGACTACGTGGCCAAGCTCGGCGCGGTGCCCGCGACGCAGGCGCAGCGGAACCTCGCCGAATGGCGCCTCGACCCGCACGGGGACGAGGACGGCTTCCGGCACGCTGCGGTCGCATTCTTCCGGGACGACGACGTGGTGTTCGAGCTCAAGGCGCAGCTCTGGGCGGATGCCGAGCGCCAGCCCATTGAGGACGCGTCGGTCGATTGGCCGGTCTCGATCAGCCCGTACCGCACGGTGGCGACGATCCGCCTACCTCGGCAGGACGCCTACTCCCCCGAGCGGGTGCGTTACTTCGACGAGGTGATGACCTTCCGTCCGGCGCACAGCCTCGCGGCGCACCGCCCGCTGGGCTCGGTGATGCGGGCGCGGCTCCAGGTCTACCGGGCGCTGAGCGACTTCCGCCACCGGGAGAACGGCGTGACCGCCGAGAACACCGCCTCGCCCGAGAGCATCCCGGCTTGAGCCCACCCCTTCCCACATCGCGCAGAAAGGAACGACCCATGTCCCTTCAGGGCAAGACCATCGCCATCCTGATCGCCCCCCGGGGAACGGAGGAGCCGGAGTTCACAAAGCCCCGCGACGCGCTGCTCGCGGCCGGCGCGACGGTAATGGTGGTCGGGCTTGAGGCGGGTGAGGCCGAGACGGTCAACAACGACCTCGACCCGGCTGGAAAGTATCCGGTCGACAAGGTCATCGACGGCTTGTCCGCCTCAGACTTTGACGGTCTCGTCATCCCCGGCGGCAGCGTGGGGGCCGACAAGCTCCGGGGCAGCGCGGCCGTGGTCGGATTCGTCCGGGACTTCTTTCAGCAGGCCAAGCCGGTTGGCGTCATCTGCCACGGGCCCTGGACGTTGGTGGAGGCCGACGTTGTGAAGGGGCGCAAGCTGACGTCGTTCCCGACCGTGAAGACCGACATCCGCAACGCGGGCGGGGAATGGGTCGACGCGGAGGTGGTGGTCGACAAGGGCCTCGTCACCAGTCGCAACCCTAAGGACCTGCCAGCGTTCTGCGCCAAGATCGTCGAGGAGTTTGCGGAAGGGCGTCATCCGGACCAAGCCCGCGGCGCCTGAAGCCATCTCAAGTCGGCTTCGGCATAGGCGAGCCCCGGCGCTCAATGCCGGTCGACCTAATACCGCTTTCCCAGACCAGCAGCCATCCGGTGCTGATGCACGCACCGGATGGCTGCTTTATGGAGCTCTGCTTCCTCACAGCAATGACTGGGTTGGGTCGTTAGGAGGCTGTCTCCTTTTCCGATTGTTCGTCTCCGAAGCAGACCGGCGGGTTTCGGCCAATTTCAGCCATTGGCAGTCCGTCCGCTTTTCCGGTTCTGCACCCGAATGGAGACCGGCAGAAATCCACCCTTCTGAGACGCTCACGCGCGCGATCCGCCGCGGCTGATGCTGGCCGAAAGCGGAACGACCGCTTCGGAGGAGGCAGGCCGGAAAGGCGGACGGCCTCCTATCGACCCAACCCAGCCTCTTCTGAGTCTCTCAGCGCTTCCCAAAAGCAACCGGTCAGCTGCTCATCAAGCCGGGAGGCAGGTCTTGGCCACGCGCGCGAGGTTGCCTCCGAGAATGCCGGCAGTCTTGTCGGGTGTGAAGCATGTGGGGAGGATGGCGGCCAAATCCGGCAGGCTCGTGCAGTTCGGCAATGCGCTCGAGCCGACCAGTGCCAACATGTCCGAACCGATCCCGACATCGGCTAAACCGACCACATCGGCCGTGCAGGCGATGCCCTCTGCCAGCGCATCGAGATCAGGCAACAATCGCCGTGCCTCACGTTACTGATCAGAGAGACCAGGCTCAAGGCGCAACAGCTAATAAATAGAATAATTTCAGAGTGCAAATGCGCAACACCCGGCCAGAAATCGCCTGTTTCCGCGCAGATACTGCACAGAAGACCATCCGCATCGATTTTGGGTGAAGCCTTCAAGAAGTACGGTCCGGCCAACAACTGCGTCGCCGAGGCCTTCGATGAGTGCGTCACCTGTACCCGGTACGCGACGGCTGATTGGAACCGCCCTTGCGGCCCTATGTTGGCCGCAGGCGGCGCAGGCGCAAGTTTCCGTTCAGCTGGACGAGATCTCCGTTTCCGGCCAACGAGTCGACAGCAATCGGCACGGCGCCGGCTTGCCCGGTCCGGGCGCCAGCGGCCGGCCTCCGCCCACCGGCACGGTGGGCCAGCCCCCGGCGCCCTACGCGGGTGGCCAAGTCGGCTCGGGCACGCGCCTCGGGGTTCTCGGCAATCGCGACGTGTTCAACACGCCGTTCAATGTGGCGGGCTATACCGAAAAGCTGATTCGCGACCAGCAGGCGAAGAGCCTCCTTGATGTGGTCGAGAACGATCCCTCGGTGAGGCCGATCGGCTCGCTCAGCGACGGCTACGGGTCGTCGGTCACGATCCGCGGCTTCATTCTTCAACCGGCGGATTTCGGCTTCGACGGCTTGTTCGGTATCGTCGATTTCCGGCGGCCCTTCATCTTCAACGCGGAGCGCGTCGAGGTTCTGAAAGGGCCGAGCGCCTTGATCAACGGCGCTGCCCCGAACGGGGGCGTCGGCGGCAGTATCAACATCATCCCCAAGCGCGCTTATGACGAGCCGCTGACCCGAGTGACCCCCTTCTTCATCTCGCAGGGCCAGGCCGGCGTCGCGGTCGATGTCGGGCGGCGCTTCGGAGATCGAGGGGAGTGGGGCGTGCGCGCCAACGGTGTCTACCAGAAGGGGGAGACGGCGATCGACAAGGAGCGCCTGGAGCTCGGCTTCGGCTCCCTGGCGGTCGACTATCGCGGCGATCGCTTCCGAGCCTCCTTCGATTTCGCCTATCAGGACCTGACCTACGATCGAAACCGCAGCTTCCTGTTCGTGGCGCCGGGTTTCACGATCCCGAGGGCACCACGGCTTTCACGCAACCTCGAACAACCCGGCGAATACCAGAAGACGCGCTCGTTCCTGGGCGCGACCCGGTTCGAGTACGATGTGACCGACGATACGACCGTCTACGCCGCCTTCGGATCCGGCGTGATCAACGAGGATGACGTTGGAAACTTTAAGACCCTGCTGTCTTCGGCGGGGACTTTCTCGAACACCTTCGTCCGGCAGAAGTTCGATAACACGACCTACACGGCCGAAACCGGTGTGCGCACTCGCTTCGATACCGGACCGATCCGGCACAACGCCTCGCTCGCAGTCACAGGCTACTGGAACGAGGTAAGCTATCCGGTTGCGGTGCAGTTCCTGCCCAGTCCCGCGCTGTCGAACATCTACGGCCCCGTGCCGATCGCGGTTCCGCCGATCGTAGACCGGAATATCGGCAATGCGCGCGGCACGTCGCAGACCTACCGGAGCATCGCCATCGCCGACACGTTCTCGTCCCTCGACGACCGCGTGTCCCTCACGGTAGGCGCGCGGGTCCAGCAACTCGCCGGAAAGGCCTTCAACTTCACGCCCGGCACCCCGACCTTCGGCCTTGCCACCTCAAGCTACAACGATACGGCCGTATCACCAGCGGTCGCGCTTGTCGTGAAGCCGACCGAGCGCCTCTCGGTCTACGGCAACTACGTCGAAGCCCTGGTTGCTCCGCCGGTATCGCCGATCGTTCCCAGCACCGTACTGCCGCCGATCGTTGCCGACCAGAAGGAGATCGGCCTCAAGTACGATTTCGGCTCGTTCGGCGCGAGCCTCGCCTTGTTCGAGATCAATCGGCCGAATGCTGTGCTCAATCCGGTCACGTTCGCGTTCTCCTCGGACGGGCTCCAGCGCAACCGCGGCATCGAGTTCAACGTCTTCGGCGAGCCCGTGCCAGGCATCCGCCTGCTCGGCGGCGTCTCAGCGATCGACGGGCGCCTCGTGAGGACGGCGGGTGGCGCGTTCGACGGCAACGTCGCGCCCGGCGTGCCCGACCTCACGTTCAACCTCTACGGGGAGTACGACCTGCCGTCATGGCTGCTGCCGGGGCTGACCGCGACGGGTCGCGTGATCTACACGGCCAGGCAATATTATGATCAGGGCAACACGCAGAGCATCCCCGACTGGACGCGCTTCGATGTCGGCCTGCGCTACACGTTTCTCGGATCATGGGGCAAGCCGATCACCCTGCGCGCGGACGTCGTGAACGTAGCCAACACGAACTACTGGAACTCCACCGCCTTCTCCGGGCTGCTATCGCTCGGAACGCCGCGGACCTACCTGCTCTCGGCACAGCTCGATTTCTGAACCTCACCCAGGTTCTCGCCATGAAGTAGCCAACGCAGTGGAGCGAATTCTGATGACCGCCGAAGCCCCGCGGCTGCGCGCCTTCCGGATCTGGTCAGCCGTCCATACCTGGACGAGCCTGATCAGCATGGTGTTCCTGTTGATGCTGTGTCTGACGGGCCTGCCGCTGATTTTCCACCACGAACTCGATCACCTGCTCGGGTACGAGCCGGCGGTCCCGGAACTCGCGGTCGGCACCCCATCACTCCCGCTCGATCGGTTGGTGGACGCGGCCACGGCGAGGAAGCCAGGCCAGGTCGTGCAGTTCGTCTTCTTCGAGAAGGACGAACCCGACACCATGCTGGTCGGCCTCGCCGCGAACCTGCAGAAGGTCCCGGGCGACAGCTTCGTCAACCTCGATCGCCGCACGGCGCAGGTGCTGACCGACGCGCAACCGGGTGCAGGCCCGATGAACTTCCTGCTGAAGCTTCATACGGACATGTTTCTCGGCCTGGGCGGTAAGCTGTTCCTGGGCGTGATGGGACTACTCTTCGTCGTCGCGGTGATCTCCGGGGTGGTTCTCTACGGACCTTTCATGAAGAAGCTGGACTTCGGGACCGTGCGCAAGATGCGTAGTGCCCGCATCAAGTGGCTTGACTGGCACAACCTGATCGGCGCTGCGACGATCGTCTGGGCCTTGGTGGTGGGAGCGACCGGCACCATCAACACCTGGGCCGATCTGATGCTCAAGCTCTGGCAGTTCGGTCAGCTGGCGGAGATGACGGCTTCCTATCGTGACCTGACGCGACCGGAGAAGCTCGTTTCGCTTGATGCCGCCGTGGCTACGGCGAAGGCGGCCGCGCCGGGGATGCGCCCCCAGCTCATCGCCTTCCCCGGCACCGCCTTTTCCAGCAACAATCACTACGCGGTCTTCATGGCAGGCAACACGCCTCTGACCGGGCGGCTGCTCAAGCCCGCGCTCATCGATGCTGGTACCGGCCAACTGACCGACATGCGCGAGATGCCTTGGTATGTGCAGGGGTTGTTCCTGTCTCAACCCCTCCACTTCGGCGATTACGGCGGCTTGCCGTTGAAGATCGTCTGGGCGCTCCTCGATATCGCGACGATTGTCATGCTGGGCAGCGGCATCTATCTCTGGCTCGCCCGCAGGCGTGCGGCGGCGCCGCGCGCGCACCTCGTCGCCACTGGCGTGTCCAACCTGCCCGGGGTCGGTTCGAAATGAGGTCTCATGGGAGGCGACCGGTCCGGACTTGGACCGCCCCCATCCTCCTTGGCGTCGCCACGCTCGTCGGCCTGCTCGGCGCGCTCATTGCCGACGGCTTGTGGGACGCTCTGGCCACCCTCCTTCTGTTGTCGATTCTAGCCTACGCGACGGCTCTCGGGCTCCGTTCGAACTAACCTTCCGCCCGAACAGAACTGCAGTCTTGAGTAGGCTGGAGCGCGACGTCCGTTCTGATGCCTCTGCTGCTCGGAAGCGGACAGGCAGAAACCCACCCATCAGAGACGTTCATCCGGGCGACCAGAGGCGGCCGATCCTGGCCGAAAGCAGCTGGTCTGCTTCCGGGTAGCCGCAGCGATGAAGCGGCTGCGCACAGCTGACTCGGCAATCAGTCCCCTATCAGCCGAGTGCGTGCCGACGCCGGTATTCGGCCGGCGTCGTGCCGACCCGGCGCATGAAGGCGCGCCGGAGCGTGTCGGCGTCGTGGAATCCACAGGCACCCGCAACCTGCTTCAGAGCGGCATCGTCGCTCTCGAGAAGGCGGCGGACGGCCTCGATCCGGACATTCTCCACGTAGGCAGCAGGAGTGAGACCAGTCTCAGCCCTGAACAGGCGCGCGAAGTGGCGTGGGCTCATCCCCGCCCGCTCGGCGAGGCGGTCGACGCTGTGATCTTCGGCTGGGCGCTTGGCCACCCAACGCTGCACCTCCTGCAGGGCCGACCGGCCGACCGGGGCGCTGACGCCTCGACGGCTAAATTGCATCTGGCCGCCGCCGCGCTTGAAGAACATGACGAGCTGAGCCGCGACCTGGCGTGCGATCTCTGCACCCAGGTCCTCCTCCACGAGCGCCAGGGCGAGATCGAGCCCGGCCGTGACCCCGGCCGCGGTTCGAAGAGGCCCGTCGAACAGGCAAATTGCGTCAGGCTCGACCGTTGCTTCAGGGAACCGCTCCGCCAGCGCCTCCGCCACGGCCCAGTGCGTCGTCACCCGGCGGGCGTCCAGTAGGCCCGCATGCCCTAGCAGGAAGGCCCCGCTGCAGACCGAGCCGTAGCGCCGGCAGCCAGCCGCGGCCCGCCTGAGCCAGTCCAGGAGATCGGCCCTGACCTGCAGTTCCTGTATCCGGGGTGCGCCTGCGACCAAGAGGGTGTCGAGCCGCGTCGGCTCGGCACTAGGCGCAACCAGATCCGCAACCAAGCCGCGCCCGGACGAGGTGGTGACGTGGCCAGGCTCCGTCCCGACGATGGCTAGGTCGTAGACCTCCCGACCGCTCTGGGCGTTCGCCTCGGCGAAGACGTCAAGCGGGCCGGCCACGTCGAGGAGCTGAACACCGGGAAGCGCCAGGACGGCGACGGATCGGGGGACCATGCTGGCTCCATGGCTGAAGATGCGCGCACGATGGCAGGAATCATCGTGACAAGGCAATTGCCGACATCCGCAAAGCTCCGTAGCTCATCGTGACACTCGACGCAAAGGAGATCCGACGTGAGCATCCAGTCCGAAGCTGCCGTTCCCGACAGCGCTCTCGCCAAGGCGATCACCGAATTCGTCCGCGACACCGAGACCGAACTGCTCTTCAACCATTCGAGCCGGGTCTATCAGTTCGGCGCGCTCGCCGGCGTCCATCGCGGGCTGAGCTTCGACCGCGAGTTGCTCTACGCGGGCGCAATGTTCCACGACCTCGGGCTGATGCCGGATTACAGGAGTGCCGAGGAGCGCTTCGAGGTGGACGGGGCCAACGCGGCTCGCGACTTCCTGAAGGCGCACGACGTGGCGGAGGCGGACGTCTACACGGTTTGGACCGCCATCGCGCTCCACACCACGTCCGGCATCCCGGTGCACATGCACCCGGTTGTCGCGCTGGTCACGGCCGGCGTCGAGATGGACGTCCTCGGCCTGACCTATGCCGAGTATTCGGACGCCGAGCGGGAGGCGGTCGTCTCGGCCTTCCCCCGCACGCCCGACTTCAAGGAAGACATCATCCAGGCCTTCTACGATGGCATCCGGCACAAGCCGGACACCACCTTCGGCAACGTCAAGGCCGACGTGATCGCCGATAAGGAGCCGGCCTTCCGCAAGGGGAACTTCTGCAGCGTGATCCGGACCTCGCGCTGGCCCGGCGGCGCGCATGCACCGGGTTGCGGATGCGAGCAGCACGACTGAGCCGCCCTCTCGCTCGACGGCATGTTGCCTTCACCTTCGGGCGCTGCGCGAGGTTGGCCTACTGATCGGAGACCAGGGCAGCAGGGGCTCGTTCATGGGCGAGCACCGGCGAGCATTGGACGTATCCTCGCCGCGTCGACGACGAATATGGACGGCAAGTCCTGCACCAGTATCCCGGATCGGAGACACCCGCCATGATGAGCCGTCGAAGCGTGAACCGTTCCCTGGTCGCCACCGCGGCTGCCGCGCTGCTTCTCGGAACCGCGTCGGCCGAGGATCTTCCGCGAGCCCGCAACGTCGTGCTGGTGCACGGGCTCTTCGCCGATGGCTCGTGCTGGTCGGAGGTGATCCCGCGGCTGCAGGCGGCGGGCTTGAACGTGACCTCGGTGCAGAACCCGCTGACCTCCTTCGAGGAGGCGCTCACCTCCGCGCGGCTCGTGCTGGCCCGGCAGGAGGGACCGACCGTGCTGGTCGGTCACTCGTTCTCCGGGATGATCGTGACCGAGGTCGGCGTCGACCCGAAGGTGTCGGCGTTGGTCTACGTCGCAGCGCGCGCGCCGGACGCGAACGAGGATTATACGGCTCTGGCGAAAGCCTACCCGACGCCACCCGCCTCGGCGGGGATCGTATTCGACGGAGATGAAGGGCGCCTCAGCGAAGCAGCCTTCCTGAACGACTTCGCCGGCGACCTACCGGTGGACAAGGCCAGGGTGCTGTTCGCGGTCCAGCAGCCCTTTCGCAAGGCCCTGCTGATGGGCAAGACGACCCAGGCGGCCTGGCGGTCGAAGCCGAGCTTCTACGCGGTGTCGACCGAGGACCGGACCATCGACCCGGACCTTGAACGGTTCATGGCCAAGCGGATGAACGCGCGGACTGTGGAGCTCAAGGCGAGCCATCTGTCCCTGATCTCGCAGCCGCAGGCCGTCGCCGACCTCATCCTTGAGGCAGCAGGCCGTCCGCCAGGACATCCCTGAGCGAACGCCTGCGTCCGTCGAGACATGGTGCGACAGCCGGAGAGCATTGAGCCGCGGCACGTCGCCTGCACGGAAGCGACCACCATGCGCGGGCAGACTATGCCCGAACACGGGTGCAGGACCGATCACGTCCGGGAGCGGGGCTTCCGATGGATACGAGAACCGTGACAGTTGGCCTGGTGGCCCCTCGCCGGTCCCAGGCACTGGATATCGTCGGGCCCGCTGACGCGTTCGCGCAACAATGCCGGCTACGGCCACGAGGGCGTGATGGAAGAATCCTCGCTCGAAGAGCTGCGACGCCAGTTCGACGCCAACGTCTACGGCGCGGTGGCCATGGCGAAGGCCGTGCTTCCAGGCATGCGGGCGCGCCGGTCAGGACACATCGTCAACGTCACCTCGATGGGTGGCTTCATCACCATGCCCGGCATCACCTACTACTGCGGGAGCAAGTTCGCGCTGGAGGGCATCTCCGAGGCGCTCGCCAAGGAAGTGAGGCACCTCGGCATCTGGGTGACGGCGCTGGCGCCCGACCAGTTTCGGACCGACTGGGCCGGTCGCTCGATGGCGCGCACGCCGCGCAGCATCCCCGACCACGATGCGGTGATGGACCCGATCCGGTTGGCACGGCAGGCCAAGAACGGCAACCAGCCGGGCGATCCGGCGCGGGCGGCACAGGCGCTCCTTACGCTGGTGGCGGCCGAACACCCGCCCGTGCCCCTCTACCTCGGCGAGGACGCGCCCCAACTCGTGGTCGACAAAATGACCGCCCTGCAGGCCGAGATCACTACCTGGGAGGAGGTGTCACGCTCGACCTCGTTTCGGTAAGCCGCCGCCGGACCGTTTGGGCCGCCGGGTGGTCACACGCCGTCGGCAGGCACGATCCCAAATCGACGGCGGAACCTGCACGAGCATGTCATGGCCCATTCCCATGCCCATGAACGTCGACCTAGTTCGGCGCGGTTCGACGACTTATCGGGGGGCAAGGGCCTGCAGGATCGCGTCGAGCCCATCGGTGAGCGCCGCCGGTCCTGGCTGTAGGATGAGCGGCGACTTGATCTCGACAATCCGTCCCTCCACGACCGCCGGCATCGACGTCCAACCGGGCCGCGACGCGATGCGGGACGACGCCACCTTCTTCCCGCACCAGGATGCAAGGATGACCTCCGGCGCGGCGGCCAACACCGCCTCCGGCGTAACGATGCGGTTCTTGGCCGCCGGCTCCTTGGCGAGGTCGGGGAAGACGTCGTCACCGCCCGCGATGCCTACGAGCTCGGACACCCACCCGATGCCGGAAATCAGCGGCCCGTCCCATTCCTCGAAGTACACCCGGGGTCGTGGACCTCCGCGCGCTTGTCCGGCGACCGTCGCCAGCCGTTCCTCGTAACCACGAGCCAGCGCCTCGGCGCTGTCTCCCGCACCGACGAGGGCGCCCACCGTCCGGATCATGGCGATGATGCCGGCCACGTCCCGCTGGTTGAAGAGATGGACTGCGACACCGGCCCGGGCGAGGTCGGCCACGATGCCGGCCTGCATGTCCGAGAAGGCCATGACCAAGTCCGGTGCGAGTGCGAGGATCTTGGGGATGTCGGCGCTGGTAAAGGCCGAAACCCGGGGCTTCTCGCGACGCACCTGCGGCGGGCGGACGGCGTAGCCGGAAACGCCGACGATCCGGTCCTGCTCGCCCAGCAGGTACAGGGTCTCGACGGTTTCCTCGGTGAGACAGACAATTCGTTCAGGCGGGAAGCGACGCATGCCTACCAATAGCGTAGGTGACCGCGTGATGTCCTCCGGACCATCTGTCATGGCAGGCGCATGCGAACGGCGCCGGAGCCTCTTAGACGAGTGCCGGGGATGGGAACACGGGGAGCCGGCAGGACTTGGATTGCGCGTACGCGTCCCCCAACGCGACGTCGCCCTTTCCCCCGGCCCGCCATCATGACCGTCGTCCGAGCCCAGGTATACGCCTCGTCGAACGGCGACCGGCAGTTCCTTTGCCGTGGGGAGAACGTCGAGGACGTGTTCGTTGCCCACGAGCCGAACGGCTCGTCCGGCGGTACGCCCTCCCGGAGCGCCCGACGTTCCTTGCCTCCAGGCACGGGACGCCGGAGCGTCGGGCGCTTCTGGGCATGATCGGCGCGCTGGCGGACCTCGGCAGGGCCAGCCGGCTTTCCTCCGCCCAGGGTCCCAAGCCGGCCGCGGCCGGCGCCGAGCCGACGCCGGGCGAAGGTGCTTCGACCAAGCCTTGAACCCACGCGGCGGATCGAACCTACCGCCGGGCCCGTCCCCTATCGTAGGGTCGGAGACTCGCCGGGCTTGAGGTGGGGGTCGCCACCATCGGGGCCACCCTGCGACACGTGGTCGTTGAGGCGGCCCAGGTGCTCGAAGACATGCTCGAAGGCATCGGTCACGGCCCGCTCGAAGGAGCCGTCCCCCTTGCCCTGCGCGTTCCTGAGAGCGCTCAGCAGCGCGCGGTGCTTCTCGGTATCCGTCGGCATCGCGTTCCTCCTGCCGGTTTCGGCACCGGTTCGGAGATCCAATCTGCCGGTGCGATGCCGGTTCCCCACGGCACCGTTGCCCGACCCATTCACGCTACAGCTTCGGCGGTGCGGACGGGGCTCTCCGTCTCCGCCCTGTGAAGGGCGCCCGGTCCGAGGCGGGACCTGCCGCGTCCGCGGCAAGGACGGCCCTGACCTCGTGGAAGCCGTGCATACGTCGACCCTGCCCAAAGCTCCTGCCAGCCGGCGCTGATGCGGTTGCCTGGGCAGCGGCCTGACACGAACCCTCGACTGTCCGCTTACGCTGCAGAATTGAGCGGAAGCGGACTGGCAGATAACCACCCTGAGCAGCCCACCTGCTCCCGACCCATGCCAGTCCTCCGGACCGTCGTTGGCGCTTCCCTGAAGCGGCCATTCATCGACGTTCCAACAACATCGGCTTGGGCCAGTCTCCGGACGCGTTGACTTAGACTTGGACGCGTTTCGTCATCTCAATATTCTCAACAGGGCTTCCGCACTCCATGCCGGGATAGCTGCGTACCTCTATCCAACCATGACGAGCATAGAACGCGCGTGCTCGGGTGTTGAACCCACGCACCTCCAGTCGCACCACAGGATGAACATGCGCGACTTGCCGTTCGGCCGCATTGAGCAGCTTCGATCCAACACCCCCATTCCAGTAGGCGTGATCGACGTGCAAGCCGGCAATTTGATCGGCCTCGACGTGCATCATCCCGACCAGCACATCGTCACGAACAGCGACGATGAAGCTTCGCCACTCGTTCTCAGCGTGCAACCGCGCGGGGTCGAACGAGGCGAAGGCCTGCACCGCCTCGAACGGAAGTTCAGGAGCCCAGGTGACAAGCCACGAGCGCCGCAAGAGCCGGACGAGAGCAGGCACGTCACTCTCATGGGCAGGACGAAGAGTAATGCTCTCAGACGCCACTTGCGCTCCTTGGAGCGGCCCCGGTGCCGCATAGCCTCACTTAACCACGACAGTCATTCAAGCTGACCGCCAACGGTACGAAAAGGTACGTGGGCGGGCGGGACCGCGACGTCCGCTCCAACGCCTTTACCGCTCGGAAGCGGACCGGCAGAGAACCAACCCAACTTAGACGTTCACCTAGGTCCTCGCGGCGGCCGATGCTGGCCGATGGCAACTGGTCTGCTCCTAGCAATGAAACCAAAGAAGCAGAACTTCGTGGAGGCTCAGACCGCCGCCCGGTTGAACCAAGGAGAGCTGCGGCCGCGGTGAGGGCGCTTGTGTTCAATCAGCCACAATCGCCGCGGAACCGGTCCTCAGATTTTAACGCTTCTAACTCACTGGGATTAATGCGAATTTTCGATTGTCAGATCAAGCTTGGCCGGTCAGGAAAGTTCCAGATCGTAAGAGTACGTGTCTGAGGTTTCCCTATGCCCCGCTTGCGCCCTTCCACTCGCTTCGCGGCCGCTGTTGCCCTTGCCCCGTTTGCAGCCGCCGGTGCCGTTGCCCAAGATACCGCAGTCCGTTTGAACGAGATTGCGGTCGAAGGTGTCGCCACGGGTCAGGGCGAACCGAGCGGCGTCAATCTCAGCGGGGGCGATGGCGGTACGGCTGCTACGAGCGGTGGCGGGGGCGGTCCCTCTGGTGTTACTGGCTACGTCGCTCGGGTGGCCACGACCGCTACGAAGACCAACACCCCCCTGATCGAGGTGCCGCAGTCGGTCTCCGTCCTCACCCGCGAGCAGCTCAACGACCGCAACGTCCAGACCTTCACCGACGCGATCAACTACGTCCCCGGCGCCATCAGCGCCCGGTCGGGCTTCGACCCGCGCTTCGACCAGATCTTCATCCGCGGCTTCGACGTGCTCACCAACCAGGGCATCTACCGCGATGGTCTGCGCGTGATCGGCAGCGGCTTCTCCTATCCGAAGAGCGAGCCCTACGGCGCGGAGGCACTAACCATCCTGCGCGGCCCCGCCTCCGGCCTCTACGGCCTGGGATCGCCCGGCGGCATCCTCGACATTACGACCAAGCGTCCGGTCTTCGTGCCCTTCGGCGAGGTGCAGTTCCAGGCCGGCAACTTCGACCGCTTCCAGGGCAACTTCGATGTCGGCGGCCCCGTCCCGGGCTCGGATGGCACCCTGGCCTACCGCCTCACCGGCCTGCGGCGGGAAGCCGGCACCTTCATCGGCCTAGGCACCACCGACGACCAACTCTACCTCGCGCCCGCCTTCACCTGGAAGCCGTCAGCCGACACCACCTTCACGTTCCTGAGCGAGTTCCAGGTCACCAACACGCCAGCGGCGACGTTCTTCTACAACGACCCGGGCTTCCGAGTGACCAACTTCTACCAGGGTGACCCGCGCTTCATCGGTCTCGATCAGACGCAGTACCGGGTCGGCTACGCCTTCGAGCACAAGTTCACGCCGGATCTCATTTTCCGCCAGAACTTCCGGCACTACGGACTGTTCCTCGTGGGCAAGTACGTCGACATCAATAACATCAACGAAGCGCGCACGATCGGTACGCGTGACACGGGCTACATCCGCGCGGGCTTGGTGCAGCAGACGCTGGACAATCAGCTCGAGGCGCGCTTCGCCACCGGCCCCATCGCCCACACCGTGGTCGGCGGCGTCGACTACGCCCGGTACAGCCTGAGCCAGCGCTTCGGTTTCGGTCTGGCCCCGGACCTGAACCTCGTCACGCGGAACTATGGCCAACAGTTCATCGCGACGCCGGACCTAGGACCTGCTTCGCGCCAGAGCCAGGACCAGATCGGCGTCTACCTGCAGGACCAGGCCAAGTTCGGCGATTTCATCCTGACGCTGAACGGGCGCCACGATTGGGTTTTCCAGAACAGCTACGCCACACCTGACAGCGCGGTCTCCCGCCAGGACAATTCTGCCTTCACCGGCCGCGTCGGCCTGGGCTACGTTCTGGCACCGGGCATCGTGCCCTACGCCAGCTACGCCACGACCTTCACGCCGCAGGTCGGCTTGGACAGGAACGGCCAAGCGTTCAGGCCGGCCACCGGCGATCAGATTGAGGCGGGGGTGAAGTACCTGATCCCCGGCACCAACATCCAGGCTGCGTTCGCGGGCTTCGAGATCAACCAGTCGAACATCCTGATCCCCGACGCGACCAACATCGCGTTCCAGACTGCCGGCGGCGCCGTACGCTCGAAGGGTTTCGAGGCCGAGGCCACAGCCAACATCGCGCCGGGTACGAACCTGACGATTGCCTACACCCACGTCGACATCCGGTTCGTGAACTCGACCTCGTTCGCCGGCGAGTCCCTCAACGGCAATCGCGTCTCGGGCATTCCGGCGGACACCTATGCCTCGTTCCTGACGTATGCCTTCCCCCCCTCGTCGCCGCTGCGCGGTCTGCAGATCGGCGGCGGCATTCGCTTCATCGGGACGAGCTTCGCCGACGATCAGAACACGGTGCGCAATACGGCCGTAACGCTCTACGACGCGCTGCTAGCCTACGACTTCGCGGCCCTGGACCCGAAATACAAGGGCTTCCGAGCGCAGATCAATGCCTACAATATTTTCGACCGGAACTACACGACCTGCTCGTTCGGCTTCTGCAATTTCAACCAGCCGGCGAGGGTCATCGGCAGCCTGATTTATCGCTGGTGATTTGGACCAAAGCAAAATGCGACCTTGGCTCTCGGGTAGGACGTCCTCATTACAAGACCTGACGCCTTGTCAGAGAGCCATGCTGTTTCAACTCGCCGAAGCAGGTTCTCTAACGGCGGTGAGCAGCGATCAGATGCGCACAATCGCCTCTCTTCACAGGCGAGGGCTGCTGCGGTCGGGAGGACGCAAGCTGAGTAGGCGGCGCCCGTACGTGATGTGGGCTTGCACGGCTCTCGCCGCTCGACTGCTACAAGAAGCAAAGACGAACGCTTCCGAACTCTCGTTGTCAAAGGGATAGAGGAAGTTGCCTCCCGGGCGACCCACGAAGGCCTTTCTCGCGCCCACAGTGCGAGGCAGCCTGCTGCTGAATGCCCCCCTCCGAGGGGACGCCACTCCGGCTCGAATGTCCGGTATGGGCGCCAAGCCGAACGTCCGGTTTTGCGCGCGATGGCAATCCGGGGTGACGTAGTTTGGCCGAAAGCGGTCTGGCGGCTTTCGGTTGCGCGAGGCGCTAAACCGGACATCGCAGCGTTCTCGTGCGGGCTGCCGACGGATACGTTTTCTCGACGTTTGAATTTCCGACGCGGTTTTTCGACAGAATCCGGCAGCCTCGGCGGGTGCAACATACATGGCCAGCATTTGTCGGTAAAACGATCGGTTTTCTGACATTAACATCTACACTACTTTTAGTTGTATTTTTGAGTAGTTCGGGGAATAGAACAGTGAGTCTCGGCCACGATGCCGACCCCTACGCAAAAACGGTGCACGGATCGACTTGTAGCTGCGACGCCTGCTGGCGCGGGCGCATACCAATACAGCCGCCGTTGCGCTGACAGCGAAGATGACCCTCGCCGTTTGGGCACTGCTGCGCCACGAACACATCTGGAAGGCAGCAATCATTGCCGCCTGAACCCAATTTGGCCGACACCCGCGGAAGCAGCAGTACAAATTCGACTTACAAACCATCGGAAAGGGGTGGTCTCGCCGTCTCCTATCCACGCGTTAAAAACGGCTTCGAGAGGAACTCTAAATGAAAAATAATTCTAGATCCTATTGGCAGGCCTCGTCGCGGTCCTTAAGTGATGGCAGTCGTCAATCATGGAGATCATTATGGCTTGGACTGCTCCAATCGTTCAGGAAATTTGCGTCGGCATGGAAGTCACCAGCTACGAGTCGGCTGAGATTGATACTTTCAACTGAGCTGTTTGTTTTGACAGACTTAAGGGGATGGGTTGTAAGCCCGTCCCTTTTTTCGTTACTATAGATCAATCCGGTCTGCTGTCGCACTGGCCGTGCTCTGGCCGAGAGCAAGTCGATATTTTGATTTGTATCAGATCGCCGGACAAGAAAATGTACAGTCGATGCTACCCATTAGCCGGGGGGCTGCATTGCCAATCACCTCGTTGTTATGGTCCTTTGATGTTCTGGCCTACTCGCGATCGTGAGATCTGCCTGTTTTTACCACTATTTCAGTGAACTCGATTTGATACGGGTGCTTGCCGCATGCGACAGGATTTGAATATCATAGATAATTACGATCGAGAGTTTTTCTCTAACCATCAGTGCGGTGACTAAAATATTCATCTAAAATTATCGTTTATGGCATAATAAGCTCATTAAGGAAGGAGCGGGGCGCCTGCTTCTTTGCGCAGGGTCGAGAGTAACTGACCTTCGAATATTAGAGCCGAACCGTAGTGGAATTCGGGATCGAAGGCGCGCTTGGCGTTCATCACTGATGAAGCGCTCTGCATGGCAATGAGGCGACCTGCCTCGTCGAACAAGCCCGAGCCTGAACCACCGTAGCCGTCGTTGCAGTCGTGTCGGACTCGACGGATCCCGTCCTCGCTGGGCGGATCGATCCGGCGGATCATGCAATGCTCGAGGCTTGTTGCGCCGCGGTAATTCTCGTGCCCCGCAGGCGAGACTATGGTGACGGGCAGCGACACATCGCCGGTCGGCAGATCATGGGGATCCGGTAGAGGTTGAGGAATGGCATCTGCTGGCTGTGTCAGCCGCAAGATCGCCCAGTCGTCGGTAATGTGCAGGCTGCGTGCGTTTGCCGCAGTCCCGAGTAGGAGGCTGCTAGGCACGAAATCATAGTTGCGCCCGGCGATTTGGAAGTAGCAGTCCGAGATTGATCGAGTCACTCCGAGCTTCCGATCACGGAAGTTATGGGCGTTCAGCACGACGATCGATGGATCGGCGATCAGCCACGCCGCGGCAGCCTTCTGCGGAACGCCATCGGGCCGGTGACACCACAGCATTCCAGCGCCCTTGTAGCGCTCAAAATCGGCGCTCGTCAGATCACGCCGCTCATCGTGTGGATACAGGGCCGCCAGACGGAATGGCTCGGCGGCAGCAGAGCCAAATGCGGACAATGTTGTGATCAGCGCCACGGCTTGAAGCAGAAAGCTGTGCCGCCTTGGGCACCGCAACCGAGCAAATTTCATCACGACCTCCTGAGCGCCGCGGTACTGTCGGCCGGCCATTCGTGACGGGCAATAAGCGGCGGTCAAGCAGACGCCATGCGTCTAATCGCGCCGCTTTGCATTGCCAAATCATCCTGCTTCTAAAACTCTGAATTCCTAGAGACATGCCAAGCATTGTTTGATAGGAGTCGAGAGCACAAACGGATGTAATAAATGTTTCATAAGAAATACTGTCCTTATGTATTTCTGAAAATTTCGCATCCGGCGAGGTATTCTCAAGTTTATCTCGCATAGCAACAATGACAACGGCCGCGAAGCCGCGAGGCCGGACGGCTCGGTGAGGAGATGCATGATGAGGACGAGAAGGCTCACGCGTTCGGTCTCGACCCTGGCGATCCTGGCGATGGCGCCGGTCGCCATGGCGAGCATGGCTGTTGCCAACGACAAGCTCATCGAGCAGTCGAAGAGCGACGAGAATTGGGTAATGCCCGGCAAGAACTACGACTCGAACAACTTCAGCGACCTGACGCAGATCAACAAATCGAACGTCAAGCAGCTCAAGCCGGCCTGGACCTTCTCGACCGGCCTGCTCAACGGTCACGAGGGCGCGCCGCTGGTTGTCGACGGCAAGATGTACATCCACACCTCGTTCCCCAACAACACCTTCGCCCTCGGCCTCGACGATCCGGGCCACATCCTGTGGCAGGACAAGCCGAAGCAGAACCCTGCCGCCCGCTCGGTCGCCTGCTGCGACCTCGTCAACCGCGGGCTGGCCTACTGGCCCGGCGACGGCAAGACGCCGGCGCTGATCCTGAAGACGCAGCTCGACGGCAACGTCGCCGCCCTCAACGCGCAGACCGGCGAGACGGTCTGGAAAGTGGAGAACTCCGACATCAAGGTCGGCTCGACGCTGACGATCGCCCCCTACGTGGTGAAGGACAAGGTGATCATCGGCTCCTCGGGCGCCGAGCTCGGCGTGCGCGGCTACCTCACCGCCTACGACGTGAAGACCGGCGCCCAGGTCTGGCGCGCCTACGCGACCGGTCCGGACCAGGACCTGCTGCTCGCCAAGGACTTCAATATCCACAACGCTCATTACGGCCAGAAGGGCCTCGGCACCTCGACCTGGGAGGGCGACGCCTGGAAGATCGGCGGCGGCACCAACTGGGGCTGGTACGCCTACGACCCCGGCACGAACCTGATCTACTTCGGCACCGGCAACCCGGCGCCGTGGAACGAGACGATGCGTCCCGGCGACAACAAGTGGACCATGACGATCTTCGGCCGCGACGCCGATACAGGTGAAGCCAAGTTCGGCTACCAGAAGACGCCCCACGACGAGTGGGACTATGCCGGCGTCAACGTGATGATGCTCTCCGAGCAGAAGGACAAGGACGGGAAGATGAGGAAGCTCCTCACCCACCCGGACCGCAACGGCATCGTCTACACCCTCGACCGGACGGACGGGACGCTCGTCTCGGCCAACAAGATCGACGACACCGTCAACGTGTTCAAGTCGGTCGACCTGAAGTCCGGCACCCCGGTCCGTGATCCGGAATACGGCACCCGGATGGACCACCTCGCCAAGGACATCTGCCCCTCGGCGATGGGCTACCACAACCAGGGCCACGATTCGTACGACCCGAAGCGTGAAGCCTTCTTCATGGGCATCAACCACATCTGCATGGATTGGGAGCCCTTCATGCTGCCCTACCGGGCGGGTCAGTTCTTCGTCGGCGCGACGCTGAACATGTATCCCGGCCCTAAGGGTGACCGGCAGAACTACGAGGGACTTGGCCAGATCAAGAGCTACAACGCGATCACGGGCAAGTTCAACTGGGAGAAGATGGAGCGCTTCGCGGTCTGGGGCGGCACCACCGCCACCGCCGGCAACATCGTCCTATACGGAACCCTCGACGGCTACATCAAGGCGCGGGACTCCGACAACGGCGATCTCCTCTGGAAGTTCAAGCTGCCGTCGGGCGCCATCGGCTACCCGATGACCTACTCCCACAAGGGCACGCAGTACGTCGCCATCTACTACGGCGTCGGCGGCTGGCCGGGCGTCGGGCTCGTCTTCGACCTGCAGGATCCGACCGCCGGCCTCGGCGCGGTCGGCGCCTTCAAGAAGCTCGCCAACTACACCCAGATGGGCGGCGGCGTGATGGTGTTCTCGCTCGACGGTAAGGGCCCGTACGACGACCCGAACGTCGGCGAGTACCAGCAGGCTGCTGCGAAGTAAGAACGCTCCGGGGTCTGCCGGCTTGTGGGTCGGCAGACCCTACCCTCGAACGAGGTTTCGTCCGGACCACGCCATGGTCCGGCACCGCGGCACCCGAACAAGAATCAGATCAGGGAATGAAACAGATGCCGCTGATCGGCCGATCGATCCTGCGTGCGGCAACCTGCGCCGCAGCCCTCGCCCTCGCCTACGTCCCGGGGATCGCCCAGGAATCGGAGGCCCAGGCCATCCAGTCGGATCAGGGCAAAGCCCCCGCCGCCCCGCCGGCAGACCCCGCGTCCCTTCGCATCTGCGCCTCCGCCAAGCAGCCGCCGCTCTCGATGCGCGACGGTTCCGGACTGGAGAACCGGGTCGCCACCGCCGTAGCAGACGCAATGGGCAAGAAGCCGGTCTTCGTCTGGCTCGACAAGCCGGCGATCTACCTCGTGCGGGACGGTCTGGAGAAAAAGATCTGCGACGTCGTCGTCGGTCTCGACAGCGACGATCCGCGGGTGCTGACCACCAAGCCGTATTATCGCAGCGGCTACGTCTTCATCACGCGCGCCGACAAGGATCTCGACGTGAAGTCGTGGTCCGACCCGCGGCTGAAGAGCGTCGACCACATGGTGGTGCCGTTCGGCTCCCCGGGCGAGGCGATGCTCAAGGATATCGGCCGCTACGAGGAGGACATGGCCTACCTCTACTCGCTGGTGAACTTCCGATCGCCGCGCAACCAGTACACGCAGATCGATCCGGCCCGGATCGTCAGCGAGGTCGCCAACGACAAGGCCGACGTCGGTGTGGCCTTCGCCCCGGACGTGGCGCGCTACGTCAAGGCCTCAACCGTGCCCCTGCGCATCACCCTCGTGCCCAACGACACGGTGAGCAGCGACGGACGTCCCATGCCGCAGATGTTCGACCAGGCGATGGGCGTGCGCAAGGACGACCCGACCCTGAAGGACGCCCTCGACGCGGCCATCACGAAGGCGAAGCCGGAGATCGCGGCGATCCTCAAGCAGGACGGCGTGCCCGTCGCGGCGACGAATTAGCCGCCTTCGCCTGCACGCCCCCCGTCATCATCAGAGTCTCGGACCACGCATGTCCCACTACAAGCCGTATTTTCCAGTCCTGATCGGTCTGTGTCTCGCGACCGTATCGGTCGGCGGGGTCGTCCTGGCTCAACCGCAAGCGGGGGCTCAGACCGGCATCCAGTTCCACAACACGATCACCGGCGAGGTGATGGACACAAACGAGGGCAAGCCCGGCGGGCGCGATACCAAGGCCGTCCAGACCTTCTTCCAGACCGGCAAGAACGTCTACATCGACGACAAGTCCTGCCTGCGCAACGGCGAGAGCCTGTTTCTGACCTCGTGCTCGGGCTGCCACGGCCATCTCGCCGAGGGCAAGGTCGGGCCCGGCCTCAACGACAACTACTGGACCTACCCGGCCAACACCGAAGACGTCGGCCTGTTCTCCACCCTGTGGGGCGGTGCCAACGGCATGATGGGCCCGCACAACGAGGATCTCAATCCGGACGAGATGCTGCAGGTCATTGCCTGGATCCGGCATCTCTATACGGGCCCGGTGAAGGACGCGGCTTGGCTCACGGACGAGCAGAAGAAGACCTACACGCCCTTCAAGGAGGGCGAGACCTTCGCCAAGGACGCGCCCGGGCAGTGCAAGCCGCTGACGGAATGAGCGTTCGCGCGATGCTGCGCCCAGTCCGGACGCGGTCGAACGGCCTGACCGGCCACCCAGGGAGAGAAGGAGCCTGACGATGCGCATGATGATCACGGCGGCGGTTGTGGCCGCGGGGACGATCCTGGCGGTGCCGGCCCTCGCGTATGACGGCCAGACCTGCAAGGCACCGGGTAATTGTTGGGAGCCGAAGCCCGGCTTCCCCGAGAAAATCGCCGGATCCAAGTACGATCCGAAGCACGACCCGAAGGAGGTCAACAAGCAGGCCGAGTCCATCAAGCAAATGGAGGAGCGCAACAAGCAGCGCATCGCCAATGCCCAGAAGACCGGCAAATTCGAGTACGACGTCAGCAAGATCTCTGCGAAGTAGCTTCTTCACCTGCACGGATCCCGTCCCGCGCGGATCCGTGCAGGTCCTCAGCGCGCCCGAGTCCCCACCATGAACAATCCCCGCTGCGGCGACGCGATGCTCACCGACTGGCGGGCGGCGGCCGCGCGCTTCGAGGCCGAGATCGCCAAGGCCGTGATCGGCCAGGAGCGGGCGATCCGCCTCGCGACCATCGCCATCTTCGCCCGCGGCCACGTCATGCTGGAGGGCGATGTCGGCGTCGGCAAGACCACCCTTCTGCGGGCAGTCGCCCGGGCGCTGGGCGGCGCCTACGAGCGGGTCGAGGGCACGGTCGACATGATGCCGACCGACCTGATCTACCACACCTATCTCGGCGACGACGGGCGGCCGCGGGTCGAGCCCGGGCCGGTGCTGCGGCGCGCCGAGGACCTGTCGGTCTTCTTCTTCAACGAGATCAACCGGGCGCGCCCGCAGGTGCACGCGCTGCTGCTGCGGATCATGGCCGAGCGTACGGTCACGGCCTTCAACCGAGAGTACCGGTTCCCGAACCTGCAGGTCTTCGCCGACCGCAACCGGGTCGAGCGCGAGGAGACCTTCGAGCTGCCGGCCGCCGCCCGGGACCGCTTCCTGATGGAGATCGGCCTGGAGGCCCCCGGCGACCCCGCGGCGCGGCGCGCCCTGGTGTTCGATCCCCGCTTCCACGACACCGACCGGCTCATCGAGACTGTGACCGCGGGCGTCCTCGACCATGCCGGCATCGGCGGCATCAGCGCGGCGATCCAGCACGCGATCCAGGCCGCGCCCGAGATCGAGGCCTACGTGGTCGCGCTTTGGGAAGCCCTGGTGCGGCCGGCCGAGGCCGGCATCCGCCTGCCCGACGTCGAGATGGATGGTCTCGTGCAGGGCGGGGCCTCGCCGCGCGGCGTCGCCTTCCTGGTGCGGGCCGCCCGGGTCCGCGCCTGGCTGGAAGGACGGGACTGGCTCGTGCCTGAGGATGTGCGGGCGGTCTTTCCCGAGGTGATGGCGCACCGCGTCTTCCTCGAGCCGATATACGAGATCCGCCGGGCCGAGATCGTGCCGGCCCTGTGCCGGGCGGTGTTCGAGACGGTGCCGGCGCCGTGACCGGGCGGCCCTCCGCCGAGATCGTCTACCTGCCGCGCTGGCGACCGCGCGGCAGCCGGGTCGGTGCCCATCGCGGGCGGGACGCCGGCGGGCTCGGCACCTACCGCGATCAGGTCCCGTTCCTGACCCTGCCGGATGCCCGCAGGATCGACATCCGCGCGACGCTCCGCGACCCGTTCGAGGGGATTCACGTCCGGCGCTTCGAGACGCGCACCACCGTGGAGGTCTGGGCGCTCGTCGATCTGTCCGCCTCGATGCGCTACCGGGGCACGGCCGATCGGATGACACTCGCCCGCGATCTCTGTGCCGGGTTAGCCGCCTCGGCGACCCGGATCGGCGACGGCTTTGGCCTGATCGGCTGTGATCAAGCGATTCGGGCAGATCTGTACTTACCCGCCACACGGCGTCGTGGTCCGGCGCTTTCGATCGCCGACCGCCTGGGGCGTCTTAGTGGCGTGAGTACCAGTGCCACGGGAATGCTGGACGCCGCACATCAGCTGATCGGCCGGCCGAAGCTCGTCTTCGTCCTCTCGGATTTCCGCTGGCCCGACGCCTTCATCGCGCGGGTGTTCGCGTCCCTGGCCCTCCACGACACCGTGCCGGTGCTCCTTGCCGACAGCGCCGAGGATGAGCGGCTGCCGGAATGGGGCCTGGCCGAACTCGACGACCTCGAGGGCGCCGGCCGCCGCCTCGTGTTTCTGCGGCCGAGCCTTCGACGGCGCTGGATCGAGCAGGAGCATGCGCGCCGTGAGCGCCTGAGGACCGCCGCGGTAGCGGCTGGGGCGCGAACCCCGTTCGTCCTCTCCGACCGGTTCGACGCGGACCTCCTCAGCCGTCACCTGCTGACGAGGTGACCATGCGTTTGCCCGCCTCCGTCCTCCTCGTCCTGTTTCTCGTTATCCTGCATCAAGGAGCTGCGACGGCTCAGATCCGCGACGTCGAGGTGCGCGTCTCGCGGCCGTTCGGCTACTTCCTCGGTGACCTCGTGCATACCCAGGTCGACATCGCCACCGATCAGGGCTTCAGATTGCAGAAGGCGTCCCTGCCGCAGCCGGGACCAGTGACGTACTGGCTCGACCTGCGCGCCATCGACGTGGAGGAGGCGCCGGGCCGGATCCGCTTGCGCCTGACCTACCAGACCTTCTACGCGGCCCTCGACACGCGCCAGGTCGCTGTGCCGGGTTTCTCCGTGGTCCTGGAGAGCCAGACCGCGGGTGGCACGACGTCGGCCAAGGCCGAGGTCCCGGGCTGGTCGCTCGGCATGTCGTCCCTGCGCGAGATCCAGCCGCCTCAGCACGACGACCCGGCCGAGTACCTGCGTCCGGACGGGCGTGGTGGGCGGCTCGATCCCGCGCCACTCCTGCAGGCCTCGCTGCTCTGCCTCGTCCTGGCCATCCTGTCCCTGGCCGCGCTGGCCTACGATCGGGCCTGGTTCGGCCATCGGCGCAAGCGTCCGTTCACCCGGGCCACCAGAGCGCTGCACCGCCTCGGGCGTGATGGCGACGGCGGATACCGTGAGGCTCTGCGCCTCATCCATCGTGGCCTCGACGAGACCGACGGGCGCCGTGTGCTCGCCGACGACCTACCCGCGTTTCTCGCCCGGCACCCGGCGTTTCAGGGTGAGGGTGCCGCGCTAGCCCGTTTCTTCGCCGCCTCGCGCCAAGCGTTCTTCGGCCGCGATACAGTTACCGCTCAGGTCGCGTGGCCATGGGCCGAGGTCGAGGCGAGCGTGCGCCGCCTCGCGGCCGTGGAGCGGGCGGCTTGAGATGGGCGCGACCTCCCCACTGATCGCTTGGTTCACCGGATTTGGAGTCGCAACCCCCTGGGTCTTGTGGTTGCTGCCGCTTGCCCTGATCCCACTTGTCGCATCCGGCCGCCGTACGGCAGCGATCCCAGCCGTCTCCGCTGTTCCCCACGATCCTGTATCCCGCTGGATCAACCGTACTTTGACGACGGCGGGCATCCTCGCGCTCGGCGGCCTCATCCTGGCGCTCGCAGGCCCCTATCGGGTCGGTGAGCGCATCACCCGGATCGGCATCGGCGCGCAGGTCTCCATGCTGATCGACCGCTCGGGCAGCATGAACGAGACTTTCGCGGGGCGGCAACCCTCGGGCGCGGAGGAATCGAAGGCGGCCGCGTCCCGGCGCCTGCTCGCGGGCTTCGTCGGGGCCCGCAGCCACGACCTGTTCGCGGTCACGGCCTTCTCGACCGCTCCGATGCTGGTGATGCCGATGACCGACCGACACGACGCGGTGCGGGCGGCGGTGGCAGCCATCGATCGGCCGGGCCTCGACTACACCAACGTCGCCCGTGGCCTCGCCATGGCGCTGTCGCAGTTCGGGCCGGAGGGCAGCGGCTCCCGGGTGCTGCTGTTCATCTCCGACGGCGCTGCCGTGATCGACCCGCGGGTGCAGGACCAGCTCCGCGCCGCCTCCGCCAAGCTGCGGCCGAACCTGTACTGGCTGTTCCTGCGCACCAAGGGCGCGCCGTCGATCCACGACCGGCCGGCCGGTGAGGACACCCCGCAGGCCGCCCCGGAGCGCCACCTCGACCTGTTCTTCAGGAGCCTCGGCGTGCCCTACCGCGCCTTCGAGGCGGAGGGGCCGCAGGCGGTCGCCGACGCGATCGCGCAGATCGAGGCGCTGGAGCGCGACCCGATCCCGTACACCGAGGTCCGCCCTCGGCACGATCTGACCTGGATCGCGTACACGTTGGCCAGCTTGAGCCTCGCGATCCTCGTCGCAGCCGCGCTCGCCGAGGCAGATCTGTCGAGTCGCCGCGGATCCACGATACCGCACGCGGCCGCGTCTTCGGTACGGAGTGCGTCGCGGAGGGCTGCATGACAGCGCCCCGGCATCCCGGAGACGTGTTGCGCCGCGCCTGGATCGGCACGCGTTCGAACCTGCTCCTCGCCTTGCCGATCGTGCTCGCTCTCGCGTCCGGCGGCTTCGGCGTCGCGGCGTGGCGGGCTGAGCGAGCCAACGGCACGATCGCGGCCCTCGACGCCAAGAATGACCTCGAGGTCGGCCTGGACGCGCCGGCTCCCGTCCTGGTGGCTCGCGTTCGGTTCCTCGCCCAGCGTGATCGGCTCGGGGAAACAGAGCCGCTGATCGCGGCCCTCGATCGGGCAAACACTCCTGAGGCCGCCGCGCGCGCACGCTACCTCGTCGCCAACGCGCGGGTGCGCGACGCCTTCACGCTCATCACCCGCAGCGAGCTCGACAAGGCCGGACCGCAGGTCACGCTCGCCCGTCAAGACTACCGCCGCGCCCTGCACGATCGGCCCGACTTCTGGGACGCCAAGTTCAATCTCGATGTCGCCTCGCGCCTGATCCGGGACTACCCGGAATTCGAGCGCAAGGAGGGCGAGGAGTTGCAGGCCGATCCCAAGAAGATCTGGACCGACATTCCCGGCCAGCCGAAGGGGGGACCATGACCGTCCGTCTGCCCCTGGCGCACAACCTGCGCGGACGCCGGTTCCAGGCCCTCGCCCTCGCCCTCGCGCTTGCCCTCGTGGCACTGGTGATCCCGCCGCTGCCGGTGACACGCACCGGCGTCGCCGTGCTCGCCGTCGTCGACATCACCGGATCGATGAACACCCGTGACTACGCGGTCGACGGTCACCCTGAGAGCCGTCTGGAGACGGTCAAGGCAGCGCTGCGCCGCCTCGTGGCGGACCTGCCCTGCGGCTCGCGGATGGCGCTCGGCCTGTTCACCGAGCGACGCCCGTTCCTGCTGTTCACGCCGGTCGAAGTCTGCGCCGACTTCACGCCGCTCGATGGGGAGCTGTCGGCCCTCGACTGGCGCATGGCCTGGGAAGGCGACAGCCGCATCGCCGCCGGCCTCGACCGTGCCATCGCGATGGCAGCCGACCTCGGTGTCGACCTGCTGTTCATCACCGACGGTCAGGAGACGCCGCCGCAGCCCGCCGGGCGGGCGCCGACCTTCGACGCGAAGCCGGGCGCGGTGCGCGGCCTGATCGTCGGCGCCGGTGGGTACGGGCTATCACCAATTCCCAAATTCGACGACCGCGGCCGCGAGCGCGGCTTCTACGCCGAGGCCGACGTCCAGCAGGAGAACCGCTTCGGGCCGCCCCCGGAGGATGCGGCGACGCGAGAGGGCTACGAGCCGCGCAATGCCCCGTTTGGTGCGGCCGCCGCGCACGGAACCGAGCATCTGTCATCGGTGCGCGAGGGCTACCTGAAGACCCTCGCGGCGGCCACAGGCCTCGCCTACGTGCATCTCGACGGACCCGACGGTCTGCCCACGCCGCTGTTCGCCGCGGCGACACCCCGGCCCCTGCCTGGACGGATCGATCCCCGGCCGTTCCTCGGTGCCGCCGCGCTGCTCCTCGTGCTCGGCGTGCTGCTCGCCGCGCCGCTGTCCGCGCTCGGCAATCCAGTCCGCCTTCTCGTCCCGCGTCCCCGGAGTACCTGACCATGCGTCGAATCGTCCCCTCGATCCTGTTCGTCCTCGCGACCGGCGCGGCCCTGGCCCATGGGCCGACCCCGCAGAAGGTCGATCAGACGGTCACGATCCGAGCGAGCCCGGACGCAGTCTGGAAGGTGGTCGGCCCGTTCGGCGGCATCGGCGGATGGCACCCCGACGTCGCGAAGGTCGAGGCTACCGGCGGCGATGCCGAAGGCGGCGTACGTAAGGTAACGCTAAAGAAGGGCGGCACGCTGGTCGAGGGGCTCGACGAGTGGAAGGCGGAGGCGCGGACTTACTCCTACCGGATGTCCGATCCGGACCTGAAGGCGCTGCCGGTCTCATCGTACTCGGCGACCGTGACCGTGACGCCGGACGGCGATGGGTCGAAGGTTGAGTGGTTGGGCCGCTTCTATCGCGGCGACACCGGCAACGAGCCGCCCGAGGAACTCTCCGACGCGGCCGGCAAGGAGGCGATGAACCGCTACTTCGCCGACGGGCTGAAGGGCCTGAAGGCCAAGGTGGAGGGAGGGGCGACGCAATGAATGTTCCTCGGATCGCATCCCGCCATCTGCGGGGGATGCGCCGGTGCTCGGCTCTGATGTGTTTGATGGTGGCTGGGGTGGCCTTCGGCACATCTGCCGGTGCCGGGAACCTGGCGATCGTGAGCCAACAGGGGGCGCAGGTCGCGCGGATCGAGGGCGGAGCCGTGTCGGCCGCGCTCGCCGTGGCGCCCGCTCCGGCCGTCGTGGCGACCGACGCCCGCGGCCGCCTCTACGTCAGCCATCCGGATGGGCACGCGATCACGGTGATCGAGCCGGATGGGGCGACGCGCCGCCTGCCGTTCGCCGGTCAGGCTTTCGGGTTGGCGGTCGAGCCGGACGGGCGGGCAATATATGTCGGCGACTGGTCGGGCAATCGGGTTGTGCGCCTCTCGACCGCGACCGGGGCGGTCGAGGATGAGGTCGCCGTCGGGCGCGATCCCACCAACCTCGTCCTCGGCAAGGGTGGACGGCTCTACGTCGCCGAGCGGGAGAACCGTTCCGTCGGTGTGGTCGATACCGACCGGATGGAACGCATCTCCGGCCTGCCCGTCGGCGACGGGCCCTTCGCCCTCGCCTTCGATCCCGTCCGCCACCGGCTCTACGTCGCCAACGTCCGCAGCAACGACATGACGGTGATCGACACGGCCGGAGGCCAGATCCTCGCGACCATGCCAGCTGGGCCGAGCCCGTACGGGGTAGCCGTCAGCGCAGACGGGGGCCGCGTCATCGTCACCGACCAGCACGCCGCCGCAGTCTCGGTGATCGACGCCGAAGCCCTCAAGGTCGTAGCAACCATCCCGGTCGGCAAATACCCTGAGGGCGTGGCGATCCTGGGCAGCCGCGCCTACGTCGCCAACTGGTTCTCGGACGACGTGTCAATCGTCGATCTCGAAAGCCTGACGGTCACCGGCCGTATTTCCGTCGCCGAAGGCCCGCGCTCGATCGTAGCTTTGCCCCAAGCGGCCGACGCGCCGACGCTGGCTCGTCATGCCGAGCCGGGAACATCGCGATGAGACCGGTTCTCGCCCTCCTCGCCGTGCTGATGGTGTCGGCCTGCGATCGCGGCAGCCAGGCCGAGAACGCGGATCAAGCGGTGGTGGTGGCTCGAACCTCGGAGACCGAACTGCCGGCTTGGCTCACCCCCACCGACGGCACCGACCCGGCCCGGTGGCTCGCGGGCCGCGAGGCCGGTCACCCCCTACCGGCCGACACGGAACCGGTTCGGGCGATGCGCACAGCTCTGAATGGCGCCGCGGGCGGGTTCATCGAGGATCCACGCATGATCGCCAACCGCACGGTCCAGCTCGGGCAGATGCTCGCGGAGGTCGGCAAGGGCGAGAGCTATCGTGCCCTGATCGATGGGCTCGGGCAGATCGCGGCTCGCCACGGTCGGCACAAGCGCCTCTACGGAGAGATGTGCCAACACTACTTCAACACGCGAAACCGCGGCCTCGGCCACGAGGCGGCCCTGGCCGATCTCACCGAGCACGACGTGCGACCGATCGATGAGAGCCGGAGTGAAAGCAGGAGGGCGCCATGACCGCGGTGATGGAGATGACCCCACGTACCAAGCGAGCCGCTCCACGTAAGCAGGACACCCTGCTCGTCATCGACGATCACCCGGTCATCTTCGAGGGCTTCCGCCGGCTCGCGAAAGATATTGGCATCGCCAACGTGCTCGAGGCGAGCGACATCGTCACCGGCTATGCCGTCTTCCATAGCCATAAGCCACGACTGGTCGTGACGGATTTGTACTTCGAGGAGGACGGCCTATCCGGCCTGACCCTGATCCGTCAGATGCGTGCCTCGAACCCAGCCTCGCACATCCTGGTATTCAGCGAGACTGACGACCCCATCATCATCGCGCACGCGCTCAAGGTCGGCGCCCGCGGCTTCGCGCTCAAGCACTCGCCCATCACGACGCTGCTGGAGGCGCTCGCGACTGTTCAGGCCGGGCGCGGATACCTGCCACACGAGATTGCCACGAAGATCGCGATGCTCGACACGCGAGAGCGCCTTAAGCCTTTTGCAAATCTGACGCCGCGAGAGCTGCAGATCTTGTCGTTGATCGGTCGAGGCAGGTCCTACGATGAAATTGCCGCGATCTTACCGATCAAATATCGCAGGCTTATCAGTGTGACGTCGAAAATTCGGGTAAAACTTGGCGTTGAGACTTTGGTCGACCTCATCCAAGTCGCTCAATCGCACATCGAGTTGAGGGTCTGAGCAAAAGGATTCCAGGGCCTTTCGGCACCTGACCCGGGCCGCTCCGAAAGGTGGAGATCCACCCGAATAAGATCCGGATCTATGTTGCCTCAACATCGTCTATCCATCGACGCGGACGCAGCCACAAAACAACAGCGTAAATTAGAGCTCAACACTGAATCGACACAGCGTCTTCCAATAAGTTTTGACAGGCAATTAGTATACGTTGGCGACACTGGAGTGAGCGAGGCGAACCGATGGCAAGATTTATGGCAATTTTAATATACTCATCAATCATCTTGTCGAGTCCAGCTTGGGCGCGTTTGAAGATAGACGATTTAGCGTCCACATGGCCGCGGGCTTCGATGTCCGACAAGATCGATTTTACGAACCGCATGGGTAAAGCTATGAGCGCCCTGTCGCCCGAACTGACGCGAGAATACTTCATGCATTGCCTGGAAGAGACCGCCAATGTCGGCGATACGAAGCAGCTGACGCTGAGTGACATGGTCCGCACATGTGTGTCGCTGCAGGGCGCCTCCCCCTCTGATGATCAATAGCTTGTCAGGTTTCCGCCGCTCTCGTTTGAGCGTGATGGGATCGCCGGCGTGGGCGAACCGCGGCGCTCTCCCGTGAAACACATCCTGTTCGGTTCGATCGCCTCGATTGTGATCCTCGCAGCGCTGATAGTCGCATTCATGGTCCGGTCAGACCGATCAGGAACGGAAACGGTCACGACGCAAGCCAGGCCCACGATCACAGCGCCCCGGACGTCGACATCGACCCTGTACTGCGAATTCAACAACTTCGCCGACCAGACGCCCCTCGTCGGCTTCTACTTTCGCATCGAGGGTGTGCAGTCAGCGCCGGTCGTCTCGCTGCTCTTCCAGCGCGAGCAGGATGGGAGCCAAATCGATTTCGGAGGTGCGAACGTGCCATCGCCGCATTGGGCCTTCGATGGCTCAAGCAGTCCTGCCACGATCCGCGCCCCGGAAGGCGACATGCAGATCAATCTCTACGGCTACGATCCCCGGAAGCCGGGTACGGTTTGGTTCGAAGCGGGTTTGCGCAGCATCCGCTACAAGAACCTCGGTGGCCGCTGCCGCCAGGGCGCTGGAGCATGAGGCAGGCGTCACCGGGCGCTGTGGTCGTAGGGCGCGACCATGAGCGAGCAGGGCCGCCATCCATCTCGCGATCGCGAGCGACCAGCGCGATCGCCCTTCGCCTGCTCGTCGGGGCCGTCCTCGCCGCGTGCGCTCAACCTGTCCGCGCTCAGAGCATCGTCGATGGATCGGGCGCGACCATCGGACAGGAGCATGCTCAGGCCATCCTCGCTTCGGTTGGGCAGGCATTGCGTAGCACAGACGCCAGAGTGAGCGAGCTTCGACGCGGCCGGCAAGGCGCGATCTGTGGTGCCGTCGAGGTTCGGAACCGCATGGGCGCCTATACCGGCGCGCGCCCGTTCGTCTTCGATCCGGAGACGCGCTTCTTCGGGCGGCTTCCCGACGACCCGGAACTGCGCAACCCGGCGAGCATGGCTGACTTCACCGCCATGGAGCACGCCCGAGCACGCTACCTACAGAACTGCATCGACCGGTGACACAGATGCCGGGCCAAAAGGAGCACCGCTATGCACCGCCACACCCTTCTGTGGGCTACCATCCTATGTCTCGGTACGGCCACCTTGCGCGCCCAAGAGGCGCCGGACATCCCCACCTCCAAGCGCAACGCGGCCAAGCTCGCTGGGCTAGTGGGCTTCGTAAATCTGCACTGCGAAAAGCTCAGGACCGATCAGGATCGCTTCAAAGGGGCGGTGCAGGCGATGGGCGTCGATCCGGCTGAACTAGACCGCGATGTCCTGTTGCTTCAGGCGCGTTCCTATCTGGCCGCTTATCAGCAGGACGTTCCGGGCAGCTGCACGCGGGCCCAGGATCTTTTCGGCCAGAGCGGCACGATCATCCCTGGCGTGTTTTCCCCGCGATGACACCGCTACAGGCCTGATGGCGCCCTCAATCGCCACCCTCGCCGCCGCGCGTGGCCGGCATCAACGACTGGGCGCGGCAGCGCGGCTCACGCTACCGTGCGCTTGTGTGCGAACTGAAGCGCGGCTGCATCCTCGATCTCCTACCCGGCCGCTGCTGCGTGCCAATTCGGGAGCGGCTTGCCGCACATCTGGACATTGCCGTCGTAGCCCGAGGATTGTGAGCATGGTGGTATAGATCTTCACAAACGAAACCCAGATTGTTTTGCGGTTAATGTCCAGGAAAAACTGGTGGCCGGCTTAATTTCTAAAACTTCAACAAATAATTTGTGATGATTCTGTGAACGGCCATAAAATACTGACACATCTTTATAATTTCAAAATAATAATCCCGGAATTATATGGAGAAAGCTGTTATTCCCCGAACAAGTACGCACGAAGGCTGTTTATTCGAGCATAACGATGGGAGAAACAGATGCGATTTTCGGCATTGGTACTTGCGGCTACGCTCTGCGCTGCAATCACAGGATCGGCAATGGCACAGAGTGACCAGCCGACATCTCGAAACAGTTCATCGGCGAGCAAAGAAGCCGATAAGATGCATTCGAATGACAAGGCTGGTTCGACGCCGAATGCGGCTATCCCAGGCGCAGACCCCGCAGCAGACGGCAACGCCACTCAGGACTCTCGGACTACCAAGACTAAGAATAGTTAGTCAGATCGGCGCGATCATATACCACCAAACTGTCCTTCGCGCCTTCAGCGCGAAGGGCGCAAAGCAACAAAAAGTGGTTCAACGCGTAATTATAGCTCTATAACTTCAGTTCTATGTTCTTCATGAATATTTAATAAATTTATGAGGAATACCTTAGCGTGTTTTGTCATTACGGACAATGCTTTACAGCTGATTTGCTGTTAAGGGCCAAACCAAGCTCGATCAACTGAGCGGACTAGGGAGGCTATGGCTGAAACGTCCGCCATCCGCGGATGTCCGCCGTGCATTCTGGAGCGATCGAAGTGGCCAAACGTAAATCGAAGGATCGGAAGCCTGCTCTAACGGGATCTATCATTAAGCGTAGTACGCGTCTCGGCACTCTTCGTACTGCTAAGCTTCCCTTAGCCTTCGGTGGCATCGTTCACAAGATGATCCGAGATCGATGGGCCTCTCACCGGCCGTTTTCCGGACACATGGAGGAGAGCCTTCGTCACAAGATCGATAGCCCGGCGACCCTGGAGCGGATCAAGGAGCAAGCTCGTCAAGAACTCGCCATCAGAGTGCGATGAGGAAGCGTTTCATATAGGCGTATAAAACGGCAATGATTGTAGCGGCGCTGAGGCCGCAGTTCGAGGTTAGAGCCGTGCCCGCTCACGTAGCGACGGCCAAGTCGTTGTCGTATCCGGCCGCTGCGAGGCAGTTCCGGCATTCCTGGGCGGTGAAGCGAGCGATGGCATCCCGGATGGCGGCCCACAGTTCGGGAACGGTGCGGGCCGCCGCGGTGCGCAGCAGGGCCTTCAGCTTGGCGAAGATCTGCTCGATCGGATTGGAGTCGGGACTGTAGGCCGGAAGGTAGAGCAGCCGGGCGCCTGCCGCCTCGATCGCCTCGCGCACGCCCGCGACCTTGTGGGCTGAGAGGTTGTCGAGGATCACCGTGTCGCCGGGCTTGAGCACCGGGACCAGGGTGTCGGTGACATAGGCGCGGAAGCGCTGTCCGTTGGTCGCGCCGTCAGCGAGGTCGATCGCGCACAGGCCACTGGCGCGCATGGAACGGTGGTTGTTTTGTAGTGGCCCTGTGGCAAGGCCAGTCGGCACCGCTCGCCCCGCGGCGCCCGTCCATAGCGGCGGGCCATGTCGGTCGTGGCCGTGGTCTCGTCGAGGAACACCAGCCGGTCTGGGTCGAAATCGGGCAAGGCGTCGAACCAAGCGTGGCGGGCTGTCCTCACGTCCGCCCGCTCCTGCTCGGCGGCGTGAAGCGCCCCTTTTTGCGCGTGATGGTGTGACGGGCGAAGAAGCGCGACAGGCCGCTCGTGCTGGTGGCCACGCCGTGCTCAGACAGGGCATCGCGCAGTTCGTGCAGGAAGATCGCAGGTCGCACCTCGTAGAGCGACAGGATCAGATCCGCGTGCGCCTCGATGGCTGGCAGGCTGTCGTCGCCGTGCGTCGGCATGGGCGCGACGTGGCCCTCCTGCGCAAAGCGCGCCGATCAGCGGCTGGCGCTCGACACGCTCACCCCGAACCGCGCCGCGGCCCGATGGAACGAGGCGCCCTCGGCCACGGCTGCCACCACGCGCTCGCGCAGATTCATCGACAACGGTGAAGGCATCAGCGACTCCTTCACCCCTCAACGCTTCAGCCGCTAACCCGTCGCAACGCACCCGGGCACAACTCTAGCCCCCTGACCTTGCACAGAGGTCGCGATCAAGCAACCAAAATACTGTCGATCGGCTGTATTCAGAATCTAACATTGATTAATAATATCTTATATTTAAGTCCATACAGTAGGTTGTTTTTGGAACAACGATCTTGGAAGTTCGTTTCCTCAGACTAAATAATGGAGGAAACGTCTATGTCGTATATTCGAAATGGCTCGGCTGCTCTCATGACGCTGATCGCTGTCGGAGGCATGCCGACCACCACTTGGGCACAGTCGAAGCCTCAGCCTAAGGCTGAAGAGACGCGGAGCAATCAAAACAATCAAACATCTGCGTCTTCAGATTTCGAAGTAAATAGGAAGCTTCATACGCAGAAGAGTAAAGAGAATAATGCTAAAAAGGGAGCCGAATAGATCAAGTTCGGCTGAAAAATATTGTACTGATTCACTCCGATGTACAAATCTCATCGGAGTGAATAATGCTTGTTTACAATGATAAATTGTTGTTCGTATGTTCCGATTAGCGCTCATCTTATCCCTTGCTGAGCTGACGCTCAGCCTATCTGGGGTCCAGGCCCAAAGCGTTGATGATGGGTCTGACGCCATCATTGGCCAAGCGGCTACTCGCACGGTCATCGAGTTGGTCGGACGGAACTTGAAAAGCCCAGATGCGAAGATCACGGCCCTCCGCCGCAGCGAAGGTTCAGTCATATGCGGATCGGTCAACGTGAAGAACCGCGATGGACTATACAGCGGCGAGAGGGGATTCGTTATTGATCTCTCGACAGGTTCCTTTGGTCGTGTCCCGGATGGTCCGGAGATGATGACGTTCAGATCGGATGACACTTACCGAGCTATGGAATCTATTCGGCAGCTGTACTTCAAAAAATGCCTCGACTGAGGTCTATCATCGATAGGTGTGCCATTGAAGTGCGAACGACTGACTTCCACGAACCAACGATGGGTCCTTACTCAGGATGCCGCCAAAACCGAGGGTGGCCTCACTACCACCCGCGTAGCCGTCGGCAAAGACGGTCTCCCGCGGATGTGATCCTCGGCCAGCCCCCCCGGCCTTCATTCCCATAACGACCAGAAGAGAACACCTCATGCTGCAATCCCTTACCGGGTTCGCCCGCTTCGCCGCCGCCGGTCTTCTCACCTTGGCCGGCGTCTCGGCCGCCTCCGCCCTGGAGCGCGTCCGCGGCACGATCGACAAGGTCGATGCTAGCTCCCTCACCCTGAAAACCGAGACCGGCACCGAGACCATCGCGCTCACCGGCGCCAAAGTCGTGGCGGTCGTGCCGTCGAGTCTCGACCAGATTAAGGAAGGCACCTTCATCGGGACCGCCACCAAGGGCGAGAACCCGATGACCGCCCTCGAAGTTGTGCTGTTCCCCGAGGCGATGCGCGGCACCGGCGAGGGCCACTACGCCTGGGATGCGATCACCGACCACACGGCCAGCGCCGGGTCCAAGGTGAAGAGCGCGATGACCAACGGCACCGTGAAGGCCGAGACATCGGGCGGCTCGAAGGTGAAGAGCGCGATGACCAACGGTACGGTGAAGGCCGATGCGACGACGGGCGGCGAGCGGACTCTCACCGTCGGTTTCGGCAAGGACGGTACGAAGCAGATCGTCGTCCCATCCTTGGCCCCGATCGTCGCGTTCGAGCCGGCGGACAACAGCGCCCTCAAGCCCGGCGCGAAGGTCTTCGCGGTGGTCGATAAGGCCGGAGACAAGCTCGACGGCAAGCTCGTGGCGGTCGGCAAGGACGGCCTGACCCCGCCGATGTGAGGCACAACAGTAACCCTCCCCCTTTGTGGGGGAGGGTGCCGAGCAGATGCGATGCGGGACATCGGTATCGCGTCAACCGCTTCGACCAGATCTGCCGGGCGCACGGCATTGAGCATCGGCTCACCAAGCCAAACCACCCGTGGACCAATGGCCAGGTCGAGCGCATGAACCGGACCCTCAAGGACGCGACCGTCAAACGGTACCACTACGACAGCCACGACCAACTGGGGGAACACCTCGCCGCCTTCCTAGATGCGTACAACTTCGCCCGGCAGCCCAAAACCCTAAGCGGCCTCACGCCATACGAGGCGACTTGCCGAGCCTGGGCAGACGATCCAGACCGCTTCAGACACGATCCAACCCATCTCACCTCGGGACTAAACACCTAGGACGCACAATTGGTACACGCAGCCGCGCAAATCCGCGTCGTTCCCTAACGTACCCTTATGCGAATGGCCGATCGCAATCTTTAGCGTCCGCTTACGGGATCTCGGGACAGCCCGCTCAATGACCGAAATGGGCGCGAAGCAGAAGGTCCGCTTTCCCTCCTGACACCAACGTCTACTCGTCACCTAGCTGAGCAAGCAGAAGAACTGTCAGCACGCCTAAACGCTCACGCGCCGCCCACGACTTGTTGCAAGAGCTCGATCGGGTCGACCTCGATCGCCTGAGCAACCGCGATGAACTCGATCACGTCGAGGCGACGCTCCCCGCCCTCGTACTTGGCCACGAACGACTGCGGTACACCGAGTCGGTCCGCGACCACCTGCTGAGTCAGATCCTGACGCAGCCGCGCCTGCTTCAGCACCTCGACGAGGCGCGCGTGATCAGTGGTACGGAGGGTCTTGCGCATGCACCCGGGCCGACGGCGCAAGACGCTTCAAGCGATTTTAGGATAATCCCATTTCAGGATATGGTCGGCTCACATCGAGTGAACGGCGCCACAGAAATTATCCTGAAATAGGATATTCCGCTGGACTACGGCCGCGACCCGAGCGACACGACCGGGGGAGGGCGCCGCGCCCTCGCGGAGACCAGCTCCATGGCAGACCCAGGCGTGTTCCTCCTGCGCGATGAGGCCACCCTCGTGCCCATGCAGGCCGCAAGCTTTGCCACCGAGGATCACTTCCAGCGCCTGCTCGCCGCCTTCCCGGCCCTGCTCGCCGGCGACCAGATCGACGCCGCGGAGCCGCGGCGCTTCCTGCTCGTCGCACGCGAGCAGGGCATCGCCGCCGAGGAGGGCGCTGGCGATCGCTGGTCGCTCGACCATCTCTTCCTCGATCAGGACGGCATCCCGACCCTGGTCGAGGTGAAGCGCAGTACGGACACGCGCATCCGGCGCGAGGTCGTCGGACAGATGCTCGACTATGCTGCCAACGCGATCCTGCACTGGCCGGTGGAAGCCCTGCAGGCTCGCCTGTCTGCTCGCTGCGACGCGGAGGGACAGGATGCCGCTGTCGCGCTCCGTGAGCTGATTGGCCCGGAGGGCGACACCGACGCCTTCTGGAACGGTGTGCGGACGAACCTGCAGGCGGGCCGTGTACGGCTCCTGTTCGTGGCCGACCGCATCCCGCTGGAGCTGCGTAGGGTGGTGGAGTTTCTCAACCGGCAGATGCAGCCGGCCGAGGTTCTGGCGGTGGAGTTGCGCCAGTACGAAGGGCAGGGGCTGCGCACGCTGGTTCCGCTCGTCATCGGGCAGACGGAGGCGTCCAGCGCATGCAGGCGGCGAACCACGGGGGCGGGCGTCAAGCGGCGCTGGGACGAAGCCTCGCTGCTGGCGGAGCTCGAGCGGGTTGGTGAGGAGGCGGTGCGGGGCGCCCGGACCATCATGGCATGGGCCCACGCGCGTAGGCTGGGCGAGGGGTACGGGGAGGGCCAGCTTCCGGCTTGGACGCCGGTGATCCTGGTCGCCGGTCAGAAGCTGCTTCCGATCAGCATCTGGGGTGACGGCGCACTCGCGGTGAACTTCCAATACCTGGCTGGCAAGCCGGCGATCGGCGACGAGGTCACACGGACTGAGTTGCTCGAGCGCCTGAACGCGATCGGGTATGGCCTGCCGGAGAGTGGCCTGACGCGCCGGCCCAACGTCAAGGCGTCGGTCTGGGCCGAGCCTGGCCGATTGGAGGCGCTGCTGCCCGTCCTCGACTGGCTGCTGGGCAAGGCGCATGCCGCCGAGGCTTAGCGGCGCGCGCTGACCTCGCAGCGTACGGGGTTGCGACGTGTGAGCGGGGGAGGGGGCACGCTGCGGCTCGTGAGGTAGTCCAGCGCTTGGCTCGTCGCATCGACCTGATCGTCATGCCGTCCGTTCGGGAAGGCGAGAAGCTCCGACAGGTCGGTTGCGAGCGAGGGTGCTTCCACAGGCTATCGAACCTGCCCGGCTTCGAAGCGAGCCGACTGCGCCAGAAGCCGCGCTTGCTTGTCGTGGCGCGGTTGGCGCAGGAGCGGCCGCAGCCCAATGTGCGAAGTTCGTATCACCCCATGCTGACGGGGAGCGATCAGCCCGGATTGGAGGTGCGGGAAATGATGCGAGGCCGGACCTCGCGTCGCGTCAGATTTCGCCGCTCCTGCGCCCTTGCCCCGCGAAGTCGCCACTCGAGGTAGAGCAGCGCCTGGCTCGTCGCATCCACCTGGTCGTCGTGCCGCCCGACCGGAAACGACAGAAGCTCGCGCTCGTATGCCTCGCGCCACGCGGCGTCCTGCGGAAGATGCACCCGGCCCGCCTCAAACAGATGTGCCACCGCCTCCAGCCGTGCCCGCTTGTCGCGTGAGGCCGTGCGCATTTCAGGTCGCAGCCGACCCGACGCCCACAGCTCGTCCGCAATTGCCCGTCCGTGACCCGTATTCTCGATCAGCGTCCGGTGCACCCGGAGGTACTCATCCTCGTGCATCTTCAGGATCTCGGCTCGCAGGGTCGGGGCAGCGACCTTCAGGCGCTCGACGTGCAGCAGGTAGAAGTCTTCTCCGATCACGCCCCAGAGCTGCCCGACCGAATAGTCGCTCGTTTCAGCAATCGTCGAGGCCGTGTCCCAGCTCGCGATCACGTAGTCGAATTCACCCAACGCCGCCTCGTCCGCAAAGCTGCGCAACCAGCCCCGCTCGATCAAATTGCCGTCAGGCGGCACCGGATCCTGCTGGTATTGCGCCGCGTAGTACCGGCTGCCGAGCGCTCGACGCGTCTCTGCCAGAATCGCGGCAGGCTCACGCTCCGGCAACAGAACCTCGCCGGCCTCCCGCACATAAAGGTCGCCTGGCTGACGGCTGACCTTGTAGCTTGTGCGCGCCTCGGCAGTGGCCGGGATGACGAGGTGCTCCCAGGCCTCCTCCTGCATCACATGCCCGACGAGGTCAGCCTCGTGCAGGCGCTGCATCACCAGCACGATTGCGCCTGTGCGCTTGTTGTTCAGTCGCGTGCGATGCGCGCTCATCCAGAGCTGGGTTTGGCGGAGACGTACCGCCTCCGAGAGCGCTGCCTCCGGACTCATCGGATCATCACCGATGATGAGGTCGGCGCCGCGCCCGAGGACGGATCCCGAGAGCGAAACCGCGAAGCGATAACCCCGAGCGGTGGTCACCGTCTCGGTCTCCCGGTCTCCTCCGCGCTGGATGGCGAAGGCGGGGAACAGCGCGCGGTACCAGGGGCTGGTGACGAGGGTGCGGAAGGCCGCGTGATGCGCCTTGGCGAGCGCCTCGGAGTAGGAGACGCAGATGATGCGCCGCGTCGGATCATGCCCGAGCACCCAAGCGGTATAGGCGATGCTGATGACGATCGACTTGCCCGAGCGCGGCGGCACGTTGACGATGAGGCGCCGCGTTTCCCCGTCCGTGATCTGCCGCAAGGACTCGGCGATCGCCTCGAGGTGCCAGTTGTGCTGATAGGGCACGCCGGGTTCGAGGGTGACGAAGCATTTCTGCAGGAAAGCGAGGAAGTCGGTGCGCAGGAGTGCTTGCAAGAGGCGAGGGCGCTCACACATGGCCAGGGCCCCTTTGCTGCTCCGCGCCTTCGTTGGCCTGCGGTGTTTCATCCAGCCCAAGCGGTTCGTGGTCGCCCCGGCCGCTCACCCCATTCCCCAGCGCTGTGCCTGCTGTTCCCGCTGAGGCATGGCTGCGCCGCTGCAAGGCTTCGGCGATCAGCGCCTCGTCCTCACTGCTGACTGCGGCGGATGGGTTGGTCGAGCTCGAGCGCGCCGCCTGCTGTCGTCGCTCGCGCTCGGCCCGCCGCTCGTCGAGGCGCCGCGAGGCCTGGACGTTGCCCTTTATCGCCTCCTGGAACAGCGCGTGGTCGATCGCCTCGTCGCGCGTCATGAGCGTCGGTTTCCCGGCCACGCCGACCGTCACCTGGCCATCCAGAAAATCCGGCAGCTCGCTGGGTGGGGTGACCGGACGGCGCTTGCCGCGCCGACCGGCAGGGTTGCGCGAGGGCTCGCCTTGGCGGAATTGGTGTTCGGCCGGCGGTCGGCAGTAGCCGACAGTGTAGCCGTCCGAGGGGCGGCTCGCGCCGCCCCGCTCCTGCTGCTCCGTCATGGCCGCCCTCACGCCGCGTCCGCGGGCGCGATCGCGGCATCCGCAACCTCGCTATCATCCTCGCGGCTTCGGGCAGCCGCCGTCTCCGTGAAGGTCAGACCGGTTGCAGCGTGGCGCGCCGGTACTCCGGTCAGCCGCTCGAGGCGACGGACAGCCGTATCGACGTAGCAGGGATCGATCTCCAGCCCGTATCCGCGCCGTCCGGTGCGGTGAGCAGCCACCAGCGTCGTGCCCGAGCCGAGTGTGGGATCGAGCACAATCTCACCGCGATGCGTGACGTCGAGGATCGCATCGACGATCATGGCGACGCATTTCGGAGTAGGATGGCCCCCCGCCTCCGCTTTGCTCCGTGCATCCGTGTTGGCGCCGGGATAGGACCAGACATTGCTGCGATGGCGGCCGTGACGCCCCAGCTCGACGTTGTTCACGTGGGCGGCCTGCCCGACCTTCCAGACGAAGCAGAGCTCGTGCTGGGAGCGCCAGAGCGAGCCCATCCCGGCATTGTCCTTGGTCCAGACGCAGAGGTTCTTCAACTCGCCGTAGACCGTGGTCCCCGCAGCCATCATCTCGGCCACATGCCGCCAGTCCATGAACTGAAGGTGCAGGGCGCCGTCGAGGGAGTGAGCCGCGCAGAGGCTGAAGATCGTGCGCAGAAAGTTCGCGAACCCCTCGGCGCTCATCTCGCCCGAGGCCATGGCGAACTCACGTGCTCCGGGCTGACCTGAAACATGGCCCCGGATGGGCACGTTGTAGGGCATGTCGCAGGCGGCCAGCCGCGCCTTCGCGCCAGCCATCAGAGCGATGTAGCTGCTCGCCGCGCACGCATCCGCACACAGGAGGCGATGGCCGCCCTGGAAAAGCCAGAGATCACCCAGCCGGGAGACAACGGGTCCGGAGGCGGGAGGTGGGCGATCGTCAGGATCAAGCTTTGGCGCCTTAACGGGCGGCGACAGGATGACGTCGATCTGCGGCGTGGAAAAGCCAATGTGACCCACCAGCCCGAAATCGAGCGCGGACAGGAGCTCGATTTCGCACTTGAGTGCGACTTCATCCCAGCTCGAGAGTTCCTGGATGCGGTTGAGCGAGATGCGCAGCGCGCTCGCCTCGGCCTCGGTGAGATCGGCGATGCTGACGGTAGGCACCTCGGCCAAGCCGATTAGCTTCGCGGCTTCCCAGATGGCATGGCCGTCGAGGATGGTGCCGTCCGGTTGGATGAGGATCGGCACGAGGCAGCCGAAGCGGCGTATGTTGACCGCAAGTTGCTCGATTTGGCCACGGCCGCGCTGGCGCAGTTTCCGGCTGGCCGGCTTGAGCGTTGCGGGTGCACGGTAGACTATCTGGAGGGGAAGCGGCGCGCCTGCGGCACCGCCTGTCGAGATTGTGTCAGGCTGCGGCACACGCGCTGAGCGCGTCCGAACGCGAGCGGTGGGCAGGATAACAGAGGGAGTCATGGGGATTCCGCACGGACTGAGCAGCGCCGACGTCTTCCACCCACCCAAACGCATGAGCGCCGAGTGATTCGGAATAGTCAGGGAACTGCCCGACCGCGAAGCCGGAATTGCCCTCGTGTGACTCCGAAGATCCGATACGAGCCACACAACGGACGGGAAACTGCCCGTCGGACGTCGTTACGTCAAGCTGGATCGGCGATGCACGATCGCTGGTACGCGAGCTGGCTCGTGTTCAGCTTCACGGCTCGGGCCTCCAAATTCCCGGTTCAGGAGCACTTCGTTCCCGGTTTCTCAGCGGCGCAATCCCAGTTCCAACACGGTCGGATGACCCTCAAGTGATTGCAACACAGACGCTTTCCGGTACAACTAGGAACCAGCAGGAGCAGCGCGTATCGCCAATTCCCGGTTTTCTTCGCGCAAACCGCGAAAATCCCGGCTGGAGACGGGTTCGCAGGTGACTGCGTCCACCACCAGGTATTCCTGGTGAAACGCGGCTTCGGATTTTTAGCATTCGGACAGCGGTGCTGCCCCCCCCTCGTGTGAGGCGGCCGACGGCGTGTCCGCACGATCTCCACGCCTTGATCCGCACGCGTCAGGCTCGTTGACAGGCGCCGTTCTCGCCGGCACGAACGCGATGTTCGGTGCGGGCGTCGATTACGATTGGGCGACCCACGACCTGTTCCCGACCTTCAAGTTCGACTTCCGACCCGCCGCGGGCTTTCTGGACCGCACGGCCGCACGCTTCGAGCGCGTGCCGCCACGCGGCATGAGCTGCGCAGCCCCGCGGGAGCCCGACTTCCTCGACGGCGTGCGGACGTTGCCCCTGCGCGCGCTCTCGCACCTCGCCGCGACGTTTCCGTTCCAGGTAAGCCTGCCCGAGGAATCCCACACGATCGGCAATCTCGACCCGCCGCGGCCGGCCGCGGGCGTGCTCGCCGACGCGCAGCCCTCGGCAGCCCCGTTCGGAACCACGCACGAGATGCTGGGGCTCGCGGCTATGGCGACCGAAGCGCGGCATTCCTATGGGGCGCTGGCGGATGCGGACATCGACTGTCCGCGCGCCGACCGCTGGCTGAGCCGCGCCCGTCGCCGCCGCGCCGCGCAGGGCGGTCTCGGATGGGACAGCGCGGATCTCGCCCCGCCCGAGCCGGGGATCGACGGCCAGGGCGCGCCCGCGGTGCGGTTCCAGCACGGGCTGCCGCTGACCGGCATCGCCCCGATCACCCTCGGCAACGACCCGTTCTGGAACGTGCGCGCCTTCGACAACGCGCTCTCGCGTCACGACGGCTACCGGCGGTCCTCGTTCATCTGCGCGCTCAATCAGCTCGTGATGGACGACATCAGTGACGCGGTCTCTCCCCCGCCGGCCAAGACGTCGCCCGGGGGCCTTCGACCGTCAGGACCTGATGGCACGGGTGGTCGGTAGGGCGGCGAGTCGTCCGGGCCTGAGAAGCAGCGCCACCAGGCCCGTCCATCCGGTCTGATGCATCGCTCCGAGCCCTGCGCCCGTATCGCCGTCGAAGTATTCGTGGAACGGGACGCAATCGCGCAGGCAGGGATCGTCGGCGAGGGCGCCGTACGACGCGAGCACCGGCCGGCGGCCGTCCGGGCCGCGCAGGAACAGCCGGCAGAGCCGACGGCTCAGCTCGTCGGCGATGTCCGGCAGGCTGAGGTAGCGACCGGATCCGGTCGGGCACTCGAAGCGGGTGTCGTCCCCGTAGAACGTCCCGAAACGGTCGAGAGCCTCGATCAGGAGGACGTTGATCGGCATCCAGACCGGGCCGCGCCAGTTCGAGTTGCCGCCGAACGTGGTCGTCGTCGACTCGGCGGGCTCGTAGTCCACGGCGTAGCGCGCGCCGCCCCAGTCGAGGACGAAGGGACGCGCGGCGTGCGCTTTCGAAAGGGAGCGTACGCCATGGTCGGACAGCAACTCGGTCTCGTCGAGCATGCGCGCCAGCAGCGCCTTCATGCGGTGCCGGCGCAGCAGCGACAGAAGCATCCGGTCGCCGTCCTGGCCGGGCGGCGGTCCCTCGCCGGCACCCTGGCTCCAATGCGAGACCAGGGCGGCGAGATCTGGACGGTTGCGCAGCATCCACTCGGCCCGACGCGCGAAGCCGGGGAAGCGGTCACGCAACGCGATGTCGAGCACCTCGACGGCGCAGAGCGGGATCAATCCGACCAGCGAGCGCACGCGCAGCGGCAGCATCCGGCCGTCCGGCAGGTTCAGGACGTCGTAGAAGAACTCGTCCGCCTCGTCCCAGAGCCCGACCCCGCTGCCGCCGATGTCGGTCATAGCCTCCGCGATGTAGAGGAAGTGCTCGAAGAACTTAGTCGCAATGTCCTCGTAGACCGGGTCCTCCGCGGCCAGTTCGAGGGCGATCCGCATCAGGTTGAGCGTGTACATCGCCATCCAGGCGGTGCCGTCGGCCTGGTCGATGGTGCCGCCGGTCGGCAGCGGCGCGGAGCGGTCGAAGATGCCGATGTTGTCGAGCCCGAGAAAGCCGCCCTGGAAGACGTTACGTCCGTCCGCGTCCTTCCGGTTCACCCACCAAGTGAAGTTCAGCATCAGCTTGTGGAACACCCGTTCCAGGAAGGTCCGGTCGGGTCGCCCCGTGAGGGCGGCATCCATCTGGTAGACGCGCAAAGCCGCCCAGGCATGCACCGGCGGGTTGACGTCGCCGAAGGCCCACTCGTAGGCCGGCAGCTGGCCGTTGGGATGCATGTACCACTCGCGCGTCAGCAGCACGAGCTGACCCTTGGCGAAGTCCGGGTCGATCAGCGCGAAGGTCACGCAGTGGAAGGCGAGGTCCCAGGCCGCGTACCAGGGATATTCCCAGGTGTCGGGCATCGAAACGATGTCGGCGTTGTTGAGGTGCGCCCAATCGCTGTTCCGTTCGCGCCGCCGCTCCGGCGGGGGCTCCGGCTGCGTCGGGTCGCCCATCAGCCAACGGCGCACGTCGAAGTGGTAGAACTGCTTCGACCAGAGCATGCCGGCGAACGCCTGGCGCTGGACGAGGCGCGCGTCGGGGTCGGTCATGTCCTGCTGAAGGACGGCGTAGAACGCGTCGGCCTCCGCAATCCGGCGCGCGAACAACGCCTCGAAGCCCGCGTCATCGAGGCTCGGCGCATCGGCCGGACTCAACCGGTAACGCAGGACGATCGTCGCGCCGGGCGCTAGGCTGTGACGGCTCAGCGCCGCGCATTTGGTGCCCTCGTGCAGCGGGTTCACGGTCCGACGGGTCCCTGCCACCACGTCGTCGTTGATCGCGTCCTTGGGGTGGTACGATCCACCTGCACCGAAGAGGCGAGCGGCGTTGGTCTCGTTCTCGCAGAACAGGAACTCGGCCGGCTGAAGCGCCGTAAACAGCCGCCGGGGGCCCGCCGCCCGGGTCGCCTCCACGCAGGAACCGTCGACGCGGCGCAGGAGCGGCCGCTTGGCATCCGGGCGCCAAGACCACGTGTTGCGTGACCACAGGTGGGGCAGGACGTGGATCTCGGCCGGCTCCGGTCCGCGATTGACGACCGAGACCCGCATCAGCACGTCCTCGGGCGCGGCCTTGGCGTACTCGACCGTGACGTCGAAGCAGCGGTTCTCCGCCAGCACACCGGTGTCGGCGAGCTCGTACTCGGGCATGTCGCGGCCCTTGCGCCGCCGGTTCTCGGCGACGAGGTCGGCGTAGGGAAACGCCGCGTGCGGATACCGGTAGAGCATCCGCATGTACGAATGCGTCGGTGTGCTGTCGAGGAACCAGTAGAGTTCCTTCACGTCCTCGCCGTGATTGCCCTCCGCGTTGGTCAGACCGAACATCCGCTCCTTGAGGATGGGATCATGCCCGTTCCAGAGGGCCAGCGCGAGGCACCAGAGCTGCTTGTCGTCGCTGAACCCGGCGATGCCGTCCTCGCCCCAGCGATAGGCACGCGAGCGCGCGTGGTCATGGGGCAGGTAGTCCCAGGCGGTGCCGTCCCGGCTGTAATCCTCGCGGACCGTTCCCCATTGCCGCTCGGAGAGGTACGGCCCCCAGCGATGCCAGCCCTCCGCGGCGCAGTTCCGAAGGCGGCGCCCCTCCTCGGTCTCGAACAGGGAGGATGGGTTCCGGTCTTCAGGCATCACGGCCTTCCTCAGAACGCTTCGAGGCCGAGCATCCGGCGGATCCGGATATACTCGCCGAGCGACCACGCCTGGAAGGGGCAGCCGCCGGGCCGGTGGGGGGCGTCGCCGTCGGCCACCTCGCTGACATGGCCGAGCCCGGCCTCGCCGAGGTGGTGCTCCAGCGGCGGCGGGAAGCGTGCCCGCCCCTCCCGCAGAGCCGCCTCGCTGCGGCCCCGTACGGAGAGCCACGCATCGACGAAGGGGCCGAGCAGCCAGGGCCAGACCGTACCCTGGTGATAGGCTCCGTCTCGCGCCCGTGCCTCGCCCCCGTAACGACCGACATAGGCTGGATCGTCCGGCGACAGGCTGCGCAGGCCGAGCGGGGTCAGGAGCTTGGCCTCGACCGCGTCGACGACGGACTTGGCGATCTCGCCGGTCAGAAGCGGGAACGGCAGCCCGCCGACACCGAAGATCTGGTTCGGACGCAAAGCTGCATCGTGCGTGCCGGGGACGTGATCGACGTCGACGACGTCGAACAGGCCGCCAGCCGGGTTGGGAAACCGCCGCGCGAAGCTCGCCCGCGCGATCGCCTCGATCCCGGAGAAGCGCGGTTCCCAGAGCGTGGCCGCGATATGGAGGGCGTTGATCCAGAGGGCCTGGATCTCGACCGGCTTGCCGATGCGGGGCGTAACGACCCAATCGCCGACCCTGGCGTCCATCCAGGTGAGCTGCATGCCGGGCTGTCCGGCCGCGATCAGGCCATCCGCATCGCTGCGGATGCCGAAGCGGGTGCCGGCGGCGTAGCCGTCGAGGATCGCCAGGCAGGCTGCCCGCAGCGTCGGCTCGGAACGGACGGTGCGCCGGGCCGCTCCCGAGGCTGCCAGGAAGTCGTGCACGGCGACCACGTACCAGAGCGAGGCGTCGACGGAATTGTAGTCCGGCTGCTCGCCGGAATCGGGGAAGCGATTGGGCATCATGCCCGCGCTCACCGCCCCGGCCCAGGCCGTGAGGATGGCCTCGGCGGTTTCGAGATCGCCCGTCGCCAGCAGCAGGCCGCGCAGGGCGATGAAGGTGTCGCGGCCCCAATCCGTGAACCAGGGGAAGCCCGCCACCAGGGTGCTGCCACGGCCCCGGTCGACCCGGTAGCTCCCGGCGCTGCGCCGGAGATCCGGACCGACCCGCGCAAGCCGCGCCGCGGCGACCATCCGGTCGGCCAGGGCCCGGACGCGGACCGGCGCGCTCTCGCCCGCGCGCAGCAGCATCAGCGCCGGCTCCGCCTCCGTGAGATCGAAGCGGAAGCTGCCGGGCGCGGCGAGATCCTCGACGCAGTCGAGCCCGCGCGCCTGCTCCGCGGCGTAGAGGAACTGGTGGTACCAGTCCGGCGCATGGCGATAGGTGCCGGTGGTCAGGGCGGAGATCGCGGGTCGATCCGGGTAGGGGCGCCACGTGACGCAGGTTCCGACCTCTGCGCCGCCGATCTGTGGCGTGAAGTCGAAGGCCGGATTCGCCGATTGCAGGCCGTGATAGTCCCGTCCCGAGAGAAGCGGCACGACGACGAGCGTGCAGGGACCGACGCCCGAGATCCGCCGCCATCGCAACAGCGTGTCGCAGGCGTCGGGATCGACCAGAAGCTCCTGGGTGATCTCGGTGCCGTCCGCGAGCCGGAACGTCCAGGACGGCCAGGGCACGTGGGTGAAGGCAACCATCCGCTCGAAGCCGCGCGGATGGATCACGTCCGGACAGTAACGCTGGGTGCTGAGATCGGTGTGTCCGGCCGCTGTCTCGACCCACGCCTCGATGCCGTTGACGAGCACCGTCCGCGCGGTCGGCGGATGCGCCGCCGTGAGCAGGAGCGCGTGGTAGCGGCGCGTCCGAACGCCCGGCACCGTGCCCGACGCGAAGCCGCCGAGTCCGTCGGCCTCCAGCCACTCGGATTCCTCGCCCGGCAAGGGCATCGCGTCAGCCATTCCGCTGTTCCGATCCGTCCGCGCGCCATCCGGCGTGGGCAACCACACACAGGGACGAGCGCGCCTCGAAGCTCGCGATGTTGCGCATCACCGCGATCCAGGCGTCCTGCACCGCCTCCTCTGCCGCGTCCGGCGGCAGGTGCGCGCTGCGCGCCACGAGGCGCACGTGATGCCGCCGCACGAGAATCCGGAAAGCCGCCTCCTCGCCGAGCCGCAGCCGTGGCAGCAGCAGATCGTCGCTCGGTTCGAGGGCAGTCGTCAGCATTGGATCAGCCCGGCGTGTCGCGGGTCAGCCGGATGTCGACCGCGCGCTCGACGAAGGTCCACTCGCGGGTGGCGCGCAGCGCCGCGACACGCGCATCGAAGGCAGCCTCGTGCTCTGGCGCGAACTCGAACAACGTCGGGAAGTCGAACGGCTCGCCGTGAACGGGGCCATCACCGCCACGGCTCATCCGAAAGCCAGAACAGGTCCGCCATCGCTATCTCCAGGCCGCGAAACGGCCGCCTGGAATTACAAAACGGCAAAGCCCGCAACGGCTTGATTCGGTTCACACCCTAACACACGGGGACTTCCGCGGCAGTTCTCAATCTTGGGGCAATATTTCTCTTTTGAGCAGAAAGCTCAGGATCAGATCGATGACGCGCGCGGGATCCTGCTCCTGGGGAGAATGACCCAGTTCAGGAAGGTGATGAGCCTCCGCATGGGGGCAGGACCTGGTTACGGCCTCGATCTGCAGCGCGCTGCCGTAGCGGTCGTTCTCGCCCTGCAGGAGGAGGAGGGGCACGGTCAGGGGCCGCAAGGCCGTCCGGACATCCCATGCGCGCCGCCGGGGGTCGAGCCACGCGTCGCTCCACCCCCGGAAGGCGCCGTCCACGTCCCGGTGCTGCGATGCCAGGCGCCGCCTGAGGTCGCCCGTCTCGTACGCCTCGACGGCACGCCTGACGCCCTCGAGCGTCACGGCCTCCACCACGACGTGCGGCGCGATCAGGGCGGCGGCGTGTATGCGGGGGTCGCCGAAGGCCGCCGCGAGGGCGGCGATCGTCGCGCCGTCCGAGTGGCCGACGAGGATGCAGTCGCGGATGCCGGCCGCGTCGAGCACGCGCGGGAGAACCTCCGCCGCCTCGCGCTCCAGGTAGTCGATGGGCCGGGGCAGGGTGACGGGGCTCGATCGCCCGTAGCCCACCCGGGAATAGGCGAAGACCAGGCACCCCGACGCCTCGGCGAGCGCGTCGGCGAACGGCCACCACCCCTCGGCCGAGCCGAGGCCCTCGTGGAGGAGCACGATCGTGGGGGATCGCCCGGAGCGCGGAGTGCCGCGCCGGTATTCGAGGTGCTGCGCACCAAGGTCGAGGAAGCCGGAGGCGGATCCTCCGGCCTCACGGGGCTCGGATGCCATCGGCGATCTTCTCGGCGATCATCAGGGTCGGAACGTTGGTGTTGGCGCTCGGCAGGCGCGGCATGACCGAGGCGTCCGCGACCGTCAATCCGTCGATCCCGATGACGCTTCCGGCCGGGTCGACCACGGCGCCGGGATCGGCGGGATCGCCCATCCGGCAGGTTCCGCTCGCGTGCCAGACCCCGAAGACGCTCGCCCGCACGAAGTCCGCCAGCGCCGCGTCGTCGTCGACGATCCGGGCGAGGTCGCGGCCACCGGTGAAGCTGCGCAGCATCAGCCGCCGCAGGGGGCGCGGCCCGTCGAGGAGGCGTGCGAGGGCCGCCGTGACCAGGGCGTTGCGCCGGCCGACCCGGCTCAGCCGCCGGATCGCCGGCGTAAAGCTCGCCGGGAAGATCTCGGCGGGGTTCGGGTTGAGGTGAGGCGAGACCGCGAGCGCCACGACCCGGCGGACGCCGTCCGCGAGGCGGGCCGCGTCGCGCGGATCGGACAGGAGGTCGAGGTCGATCGCCGGGTTGCCCGCCGGATCGGCCGGGTCGAGCCGCAGCGACCCCACGGAGTGCGGCTGGTTCACCCAGAGGAAGTGCAGGCCGAGGCAGGCGCCCAGGGCGTGCCAGCCGGCCCGGGCGGAGACCGTGACGTACATGTCCGAGGCGCTGCCGCCGGGCAGCCCGGACGAGTAGCGCATCGCCAGGAAGCTCGCCCGCCGCTGGCGCGTGTGAAGCCGCAGGCCGGGCGGGAGGACCTGCGCGAGCGTCAGGGCCGGATGGTCGCGCAGGTTGGCGCCGACGCCCGGACGGTCGGCCGCCACCGCGATCCCGCAGGCGCGCAGGTGGTCGGCCGGGCCGATCCCGGCCCGTAGCAGGAGGGCCGGAGAGCGCAGGGCGCCGGCGCAGACCACGGTGCGGCCGGCCGATACGGCCCGTTCAGTCCCGTCGGGCGCGCGCAGGCACGCGCCGGTGACGCGCCGACCGTGAAGGTGGAGGCCCGCGACCTCGGTGCGCGCCGCGATGATCAGGTTCGATCGGGCCCGCACCCCGGCATCGAGGTAGGCCTCCGCCGCGGAGACGCGGGCATCGTCGCGGTTCGAGAAGGCCGGCGGGAACAGGCCGTCCGAGAACTCGCCGTTCTGGTCGATCCGCCGCGGAAGGCCGCAGGCCTCGAAGGCCCGGAACGCGGCGTGCGCGAAGGGCGGCCAGGAAGGCTCGAGCAGGCGCCGGATCGGCAGGGGGCCGGACGTCCCATGCAGGGGGCCGTCGCAGTCGCGGTCGGTCTCGAGCCTGCGGAAGTAGGGCAGGACGTCGTCCCAGGCCCAGCCGCGGCAGCCGGCCTCGGCCCAGGCATCGTAGTCGCGCGGCAGCCCACGATTGGCGGACTGGACGTTGATGCTCGACGAGCCGCCCATCACGCGGCCCTGCTCGTAGAGCCGGCGCCGGGCTCGCCCGTCCGGCCCGCGCGTCACCGTCGCGTCGAGGCCGGGCCAGATGTAGGTGTCGCCGTGGAAGAGCGGCATGGGGTAGCTGTCGCGGATCGCCTCCGGCACGGCGCCGGGCGGGGTGTCGATCCCGGCCTCCACCAGAAGGACGCGGCGCCTCGGATCGGCGGACAGGCGGTTCGCCAGGACGCAGCCGGCGGAGCCGCCGCCGACGATCAGCACGTCGACGGAATCGGGCAGGCTCCCCATGCCTGTCAGCAGCCCGCCGCCGCGCGCCAGTCGGCCTCGGGCACGATCACGGCCGCGAGGTCCACCTCGGCCTCGCCCGGCACGCGGATGCGCGTGAACTTCATCGGAGGCGCGTCGAGAGGCGCGGTGGCGTCGAGGCCCATCTTCGCGCCGACCCCCTCCCGCGCCGAGGGGTCGAGCTTCGAGCCCTGGCTGCCGGCGATCACCACGAGGTCGCGGTCGGCCTGGAAGCGGGTCGAGACCGCCCACTCGACCTCCTGCGGATCGTGGATGTCCACGTCCGTGTCCACCACGACCGCGTGCTTGATGTCGTAGTGGGCCGCGAAGGCGCCGAGCAGCACGTTCTTGGCCTCGCCCTCCTGCGACTTCCGCAACTTGACGTAGAGGTGGTAGCGCCCGACGCCGCCGAGCGAGAGGTGGACGTCCTCGACGCCGGGAAAGTTGCGCTGGAGGGAGGCGAGGATCGTGGCCTCGCGCGGGATCGCGCCGAGGAGGAGATGCTCCAGGCCGCCGCCGACGATCATGTGGAAGATCGGGTTCTCGCGGTGGGTCACCGCGTCGACCGCCATGACATGGCGCCTGGCGCGCTCGCCGTAATATTGCGGGAACTCGCCGAAGGGCCCTTCCGGCTCGCGCACCTCCGGCAGGATCCGGCCCTCGATCACGATCTCCGCCTCGGCCGGCACCCGCACGTCGTTCGTCAGGCACTTCACCACGTCGAGAGGGGCGCCGGTGAGCGCGCCGGCGATCTCCAGTTCGTCGTGGCCGAGCGGCACGATCGCCTGCGAGGCGAGCAGGCAGGCCGGATCCACCCCGACCACGAGGGCGACCTCCAGGCCGCGGCCGGCGGCCTCGGCCTTGCGGTAGAAGTTGTCGGTGTGGCGCGGCAGGACGAGGACGCCGATGCGGTCCGGCCCGCTGATCTGGCAGCGCAGGATGGCGACGTTCTGCGCGCCGGTCTCCGGGTCGCGCGAGATCATCAGCCCGGCCGAGATGTAGGGGCCGCTGTCGTGCTCGTTCAGCGTCGGCACCGGCAGCAGGCGCAGGATGTCGATGGCGCCGCGATGCACCACCGCCTGAGCGGGCCCCGTCTCGCGCTCGCGCCACGGCAGCGGCTCGGCGCAGGCGCGCTGGAAATGCGTGATCAGGCGGTCCTCGTGCGTGCCCAGCGCCTCGGCCATCCAGGCGCGACTGGAGACGAGACCCGAGACGATGGTGCCGCGCTGGCCGCCCGGCCGCGGGAACAGCGTGGCGGTACGCCCGTCCAGCCGGTTGGCGACCGCCGCCGCCTCGTGGCGCAGGCCGATGCCGGGGCGCGCGACGCTGAGGCGTCCGCTCCCGCCGAGGCGGTCGAGCCAGTCGCGCAGGGACCGCACGGGAACCGGGTCGCTCATGATGTCCTCCCGTTCGCCGCTCGGCGGCGTCTTTCCTCCCTGGTTAGGGCGTTCGCGAAGCGCGCCAAAATAAAGATTGCTGATGCCCGAGATCAGACAGTCTGAATTGCCTCGTCGGCACCGGCATGGTCCAGTCCAGGAGGGTGCGGCCGCAGAGCCGGACCCGGGAGGCACGAGCGTTGGACCTGCGTCAGATCTCCTACTTCGTCGCCTTGTTCGAGGAGGGCAGCGTCACCCGCGCGGCACAACGCATGAATGTGGTGCAGCCGGCCCTCAGCATGCAGATCGCCAAGCTGGAGCGGGAGCTCGACCAGCGCCTGTTCGACCGCCAGCCGAAGGCGATGGTGCCGACCGCCGCCGGCCGGACGCTGCACCAGCTCGTCCAGCCGATCCTGCGGGACGTCGCCGAGGCCCGGGCGGCGATGGCGCGGCTGTCCAAGAGCGTGTCCGGCCGCGTCACCGTCGGCATCCTGTCCTCGCTCGCGATGAGCGTCGTCCCGGGCGTCCTCGCCCGCTTCTCCGAGGCCTATCCGCAGGTCGAGCTGTCGCTGGCGGACGGCTACAGCAGCACCTTCATCGAGGGCGTCGGCAACGGCAGCCTCGACTTCGCGGTGATCAACAAGCCGCCGCGCCGCCTCGGGCTGCTGGTCGACCCCCTGCTCGACGAGGAGATGGTGGTGGTCGGCGGCCGGGACACGCCGCTGCCGATCCCGGTTCCGGTCCGCATGCGCGATCTCCCGCAGCTCGACCTGATCCTGCCCTCGCAGCGGCACGGCCTGCGGCTCGAGCTCGACCGGCGCGTCGGCCTGGAGGACATCGCGCTGGCCCCGAAGCTCGAGCTCGACCTGCCGCCGGCCATCGCCGACTTCGTGGCGCGCTCGGGCTGCTTCACGGTCCTGCCCAGCGTCGCCGTGAGCCGGCAGCTCGCCGAGGGCACCCTCAGGGCCTACCGCATCGTCGCGCCGCGCATCACGCGCCAGCTCGTCATCATCCACCACCCGAAGCATCCCCTGAGCACGGCGGCCCTGCGCTTCATCGAGATGCTGTCCGAGGCGCTCTCGGCGGCCGCGGAGGCACTGCAGGCGCACATCGTGACGGGGGCCTGACCGGGCTAGCCCGCACGCCCCCGGAGCGCCCCCGGCCTGCAGTCCCGCTGATTGCGTCCATCAACCATCCTTATTCGACAGCGCCATCGGGACGCCCCTACGATCGCCGCAAGCCGCCCGCCCGGCGCCCGGGGCGCGGTGGAACCGCGAGCGAGGGCGGGGAAACGACCATGGACGGCAGCGCGCATCACCGGATCGACGGCCTCGACGGGCCCTTCGCGCAGGCCGGGCGAGGCGGCTGCCGGCCGGCGCCGCGGCCCGTCGAGGGTCCGGGCGCGTGAGCCGCAATCTGCCCCTGGTGATCGGCATCTCCGGCGCCTCGGGCGTGATCTACGGGATCCGCCTGCTCGAGATCCTGCGCGACCTCGACATCCCGGCCCACCTGGTGATGTCGCGCTCCGCCGAGGTGACCCTCGCCCACGAGACCGACCTCAAGGTCGCCGACGTGCGGGCCCTTGCCGCCAAGACCTACGCGCAGACCGACATCGGTGCCGCGATCTCCTCCGGCTCGTTCCGCACCCGCGGCATGGTCGTGGCACCCTGCTCGGTGCGCAGCATGTCGGAGATCGCCGCCGGCACCACCACCGGCCTGCTGACGCGCGCGGCCGACGTGGTGCTGAAGGAGCGTCGACGTCTCGTCCTGATGCTGCGCGAGACGCCGCTCCATACCGGGCATCTCCGCACGATGACGGCGCTCTCCGAGATGGGGGCGATCATCGCGCCGCCGGTCCCGGCCTTTTATGCACGCCCGGCGAGCATCGCCGCGATGGTCGACCACACGCTGGGCCGCATCCTCGATCTGTTCGAGATCGAGGCAGGCTGCGTGCGGCGCTGGCAGAGCGAACCGGAGTGACGTTCACGGCCCGCGATCGCGCGAAACCCCCGACGCGGAGAGGAGGCGCGCCTCCCTGCTCCGTCACCGGGCACGGCCGCGCCCATGTTTGCGCCGCGAGGATCGACGGCGATCCGGGTGCCGTGGTCCGGGCATCAGGCCTTCGCGAGCGCGCCGAGCAGGACCGCGAGCTCCGCCTCGGGAAAGTGCCGCCCGAGATGCCGGGCATAGAGGCGAAGGTGGTCCCTCGCGACCGTCGACCGCCCTTCGGGTGACCCGGGCGCGGGAGCGTCGCGAAACAGCGCGTCCTGGACGAGGCGCTCGGCCTCGAGCTCGACCGCCTTGACCCGCCCGCGAAAGGCCTCGGATCCGAATTCCCGGAGCGGGTCGGCCTTCAGCGCGCGCCGGACGGCGCGCAGCGATTCGACGACGCCTGCGCGCCACGGCGCGATCCGCGCGTCCGCCGTCGCGATCGCCGCTTCATCCAGAACGCGGCCGGTCACCGCGCACCAGAGCAGGTAGAGGACGAGGTTGACGTCGGCGCCTGCCTCGTCCTGCAGGGCGAGACAGGCCGCCGCGACGCCCGGCCGGCCGTAGAGTTCGAGGGAGAAACCCCAGAACGCGTTATCCGGCATCGAGGACCTTCACCCGCGCTCGAGGTTGCCCCGCGTCTCCGGCACCATCACCGCGCCGATCAGGTAGACCACCGTCACCAGGGTCGAGAAGATCGCGAGCACCAGGGTGATCTGCCCCGGCCCGTCGGCGGTGAGGGAGACGAGGGTGGGGAGCATCCCGCCCAGCGCGAAGCCGATGTTCCAGCTGAGGCCCGTGCCGGTGGCGCGCAAGGCCGTCGGGAAGGTCTCATTGAGGAAGATCAGGAGCGGCCCGTAGCTCGCATTCGCGATGAAGGCCAGGAGCAGGGCGTAGATCCCGATCCAGACCGGATCGGTCGTCCGGCCGAGCGCCAGGAACAGCACGGGGAAGCCCACGAGGCGCACCGCTCCCATGAGAAGGAAGCTCCGCCTGCGGCCGATATGCTGGCTCAGCTCGCCCATGCCGCAGGCCCCGACCGCCGCGGCGAGGCTCGCGCCGATCAGCATCAGCGATGCGGTGGCGTTGGGCAGGCCGTTCACGAGCTTCAGGATGGTCGGGAGGTAGCCGGAGGTCAGGTAGTAGGCCGCGCCGCCGCCGAACGAGAGCAGCACCGCGAGGGCGAAGCTGCGGGCATGCTCGGCGGAGAACAACGCACGGACCGGCGAGACGACCGCCGCGGTGTCGGCGCGCTTGGCCGCCTTCGCGGCCTGGAGCTGCCGGAAGATCGGCGATTCCTCGAGGTTGCGGAACAAGATCAGCCCGACGACCGAGGTGAGGAGGCCGGAGAAGAACATCACCCGCCAGCCCCAGGCCGCGAAGGCCTCCCCGGGCGCCAGCAGCGAGACCACGGAGAAGACGAGCGAGGCGAGCAGGCCACCGATCGCCGCACCGCCGCCGCCGACCGAGCCGGACATCAGGCCGCGCCAGCGCTCGGGCACCGACTCGGTGCCGATCGTGTGCGAGGCGGCGACCACGCCGCCGACGAAGATGCCCTGGATCAGGCGGAAGGCGAGGAAGATCGCGGTGGCGGCCCAGCCGATCTGGCCGACGGTCGGCAGGAGCCCGAAGGCGGCCGTCGAGAGGCCGACGCCGATCACCGCCACCATCAGGGCGCGTCGCCGCCCGAAGCGGTCGGCGTAGGTGCCGAACAGGGCCGACCCGAGCGGGCGGATCAGCAGCGTCACCGCGAAGGAAGCGTAGGCGCCGGCGAGCGACAGCATCGGCTTGTCGGCCGGGAAGAACAGGGCCCCGACGACCGGTGCCACGTAGAGCAGGATGAACAGGTCGAACAGGTCGAGGCCCCAGCCGAACAGCGAGGCGAGCGCCGCCGTTGCGGTCTGGCGCGTCGTGGGCTTCGGCAGGGCCGCGGGGGCGGCCAGTGTCGTCGTGGCGTCCATGCTTCGTCTCCCTCGGGCGTCGGCCCAGCCTGCACCGCCCGCCGGTCTTGGAGCCGGCGTGGCGGTCGGTTCGCGGTGCGTGGGCTAGCGGCCCTGGAACTTCGGCTCGCGCTTCTCGTGGAAGGCCTCGACGCCCTCGCGGAAGTCGTCCGACTGGCGCAGGCGGCTGTAGCAGTGGCCCTCGAGCTCGATGGCGATCGCGAGGCTCGAATCCTCGGTGTCGTTGAGGAGCTTCTTGGCGGTGCGCTGCGCGATCGGCGAGAAGGCCCGCAGCTCCTCGACGAGGGCGTCGACCGCCTTCTCCAGGTCCGCGTCGGCCACGCACTCGGTGGCGATGCCCCATTCGAGCGCCTGCCGGCCGGGGATGCGGCGGGAGCGCATCACGATGTCCTTGGTGCGGGTGATGCCGACGATCTTCTGGAGGCGGGCCGAGCCGCCCGAGCCCGGGATCTGGCCGAGCTTCTGCTCGGGCAGCGCGTAGCGGCAGGTCTCGGAGACGATGCGGAAGTCGCAGGCGAGCGAGATCTCGAAGCCCACGCCGAAGGTGTAGCCGCGGTTGGCCGCGATCACGGGCTTCGCGCAGCGGGCGGGCGCGGCGATGTTCCAGGCGAGCTTCGAGACGTGCTCGGGCGAGGCCTCCAGGAAGCCCTTGATGTAGCCGCCCGACGAGAAGTGCTCGCCCTCGGCCCGCAACACGATCACGCGCACGCGCGGATCCTCGTCGAGCGCCTCGAAGACCCGGCGGATCTCGTCGCGCTGGGGCATCGCGATCACGTTCATCGGCGGCCGGCACAGGATCACGTCGGCGCGCTCGCGGGCGGGATCGATCTCGACGCGGAAGCCGTCGAGGTTCGTCAGGCGGGGATCGTCGGTCATCGGCACTCTCTTCTCGGAAGGGGTTGGGAAGGGTTCAGGCCAAGTCAGGCGGCGGCCGGCGGCTCACCGGCGGCCTCGCGCTCGTACTCGCCCGCCACGAGCTGCCGGCGCAGGAGCTTGCCCACCGGCGATTTCGGGATCTCGGCCACGAAGACGTAGGCGCGGGGCAGCTTGTGGCTCGCCAGTCCGACCGCGCGGCAATGGGCGTCGAGGGCGGGCCCGTCTGTGCCGTCGCGGCGCTTGACGAAGGCGGTGACGAGCTTGCCCCAGCGCTCGTCGGGCAGGCCCACCACGGCCACCTCCGAGACGGCGGGGTGGAGGGAGAGGCAGCTCTCGATCTCGACCGGCGAGACGTTCTCGCCGCCGGTGATGATCATGTCGTCGACGCGGCCCGTGACGAAGATGTCGCCGTCCGCGTCCGCGAAGCCGGTGTCCCCGGAGAGGTACCAGCCGTCGCGGAACGCCTTGGCGTCCGCCTCGGGGCGGCGCCAGTAGCCCTCGAAGGCCTCGTCGCCGCTCGCGATCACCGCGATCTCGCCCTCCTCGCCGGGGGCGGCGACCGCCTCCGGGTCCGCGGCGCCGAGCGGCACCACGCGCACCATGGTGTTGAGGCCGGCGCGGCCGGCGGAGCCCGGCTTCTTCGCGGCGTCCTGGTTGATCGTGAAGGTGTAGACCTCCGACGAGCCGTAATGGTTGACGAACAGGTCGGGGCGGAACGCCTCGGTCAGCCTGGCGAGCAGGCCGTCGGTCATCGGCGCGCCGGCGAAGCCGAGCTTGCGCACCGAGGCGGTGTCCGTCCGCGCGAAGTCCGGGTGGTGCACGAGGTCGTGGTAGAGGGTGGGCACGAGGTAGAGGTTCGTCACGCGCTCGGCGGCGATCAGGCGGAGCGCCCCGGCCACGTCGAAGCGCGGCAGGCAGACGAAGGCGCCGCCGATCAGCGACATGGCCAGCAGCGAGCGCACGCCCATCGTGTGGTAGAGCGGCATGACGCCGAGCGTCCGCTCGCCGCGCGCGTAGAGGTTCTGCGCCACGTGGGCGAGGGCGGCGGCGCGCTCGGCGCGGTGGCGGCGCGGCACGCCCTTGGGCCTGGCCGTCGTCCCCGAGGTGTAGAGCATCAGCGAGGTGGCGTCCGCGTCGACGCGGGGCCTCGCCGGCGCCGCCCCGGGCCTGGCGAGGTCCGCGAAGGCGACGGCGCCCGAGCCCGTGGCGTGGCCCACCGCGATCCGCGGCAGCGCCCGGGCGGCGGCGCTGGCGCGGACGGCCGCCGCCGAGACCTCCTCGTAGACGAGCGCCCGGGCGTCGGAATTCTCGATCGCGAAGTCGATCTCCTCGGGCTTCGCCCGCCAGTTGATCGGCGTCAGCACGAGGCCGGCGAACTGGCAGGCCCAGTGCAGCGTCGCCGCCTCCAGCCGGTTCTGCAGGACGGTGACGAGGTGGTCGCCGGGCCCCAGCCCGAGGCGGTCGAGCCCCGCGACCGCGGCGGAGATCAGGTCGTACCAGGCCGCGTAGGTCAGCCGGGTCTCGCCGTCCACGATGGCGAGGGCGGCGGGATCGCGCGAGACGCTCGCGAGGAAGCTCGTGCCGAGGTCAAGCATGGGCCTTCTCCCTCTCGTTCGCCGCCTGGACCGCCGGTTCGGACGGATCGTCCCCGCGCAGGGTCGCGGCGGCTTCGAGCGCCGCCGCGACGATCGGGGCGTAGCCGGTGCAGCGGCAGAGATGGCCGCCGATGACCTCGGTGAGCTCGGCGCGCCCCGCCCGCGGGCGCAGGCGCAGGTAGGCGTCCAGCGACATCAGGATCCCGGCGGTGCAGAAGCCGCATTGCAGGGCGTGGTGGCGCCGGAAGGCTTCCTGGAGCACGCCGAGGCGGCCGGGCTCGGGCGCCAGCCCCTCCACGGTGCGCAAGGCGCAGCCCTCGACCCCGACCGCCAGCGTCAGGCAGGCGCGGGCCGGCACGCCGTCGATCGAAACCGTGCAGGAGCCGCAGACGCCGTGCTCGCAGCCGACATGCGTGCCGGTGAGCCCGAGGCCGTGGCGCAGGGCGTCGGTGAGGAGCGTGCGCGGCTCGACCTCGACCTCGGCGGGCGCGCCGTTCAGGGTGAAGCGCACGCGGTGGCGTGCGCCGGCGTCTAGCTGCGGCATCGAAGGCTGTCCTGTCTCGCCGTCTCCAGCACCCTGCGGCCGAGCTGGCGCACGAGGTCGCGGCGGTACCGGGCGGTGGCGTGGAGATCCTCGCCCGCGCCGAGTTCCCAGGCGAAGGCGTTGAGGGCGTCGTCGAGGGCGGAGCCGTCGAGCGGGGGGAAGTCCCGGGCCGTCGGCCGGTCCGCGACGCCGCCGACCGCGAGGCGCATTCGCCGGGCATCCACCACGGCCGCGCAGGCCACGATGGCGAAGTCGCCGTGGCGGCGGCCGACCTCGGCGAAGGCGTAGCCGGTCCCGGCGGCGCGGGTCGGGTAGGCGATCGCCTCGATCATCTCGTCGTCGCCGCGCTCGGTCACCATCATGCCGGTGAAGAAGTCCTCGGCGCGCAGGGACCGGCGGCGCCTGCGCGCGCGGAGCCGGACCTCGCCTTCCAGCGCCACGAGGCAGAGGGGGATCTCGGCGCTCGGATCGGCGTGGGCGACCGAGCCGCACAGGGTGCCCCGCGCCCGGGTCTGGACGTGCCCGACCCAGGGGAGCGCCGCGGCGAGCAGGGGCAGGTCGTCGGCGAGGCCGGGCCGGTCGAGCAGGATCGCCTGCCGCACGCCCGCCGGGATCACGAGCGCGCCGCGCTCGGGCTTCGGTTCGCGCAGGGCCTCGACCCGCATCACGTCGACGAGCACGGCGGGCTTCGTCAGCCGCATGTTGAGCATGGGCAGGAGCGACTGGCCGCCCGCCACGATGCGGGCCTCGTCGCCGTGCTGCGCGAGCGCGTCGAGCGCCTCGTCGAGGCTCGCGGCGCGCAGGTAGCTGAAGGGGGCGGGCTTCATGCCGAGATCCCCAGGCGGGCGAGGAGGCGGCGCAGCAGGCCCGGAGCGGCCACGCTCCCGCTCGCGCGCCGCGCGAGGGCCGAGAAGAAGCCGCCGATGATCACGCGGGCGGCCCCGTCGAGCAGGCGCCCGCCCACCGCCGCGACCTTGCCGCCGACCGCGGCCTCGTAGGTGTAGCCGATCCGCGTCCCGCCGCCCTCGGCGGGGTCCAGGGTGATGCGGCCCGAGCCGCCGCCGTTGCCGAGCGCGCCGGTGACCGTGCCGGCGAGCGTCGCCGCGCGCGGCGCCTCGAGGTCGGAGAGGCGGATGTCGGCCTTGTAGCGGCCCTTCACGGGGCCGACGCCGAGGGTGACCTCGGCGGTGAAGTGCGTGTCCGAGAGCCTGCGCACGCCGTGGGCGCCCGGGATCACCGAGGTCAGGACCTCGGGGTCGAGCAGCATCGCCCAGACGGTCTCGGGCGGCGCCGCGACGCGCGCCTCGCCCTCGCCGCGCATCGTGCGGTCGCCGGGCTTCGCGGCCCGCGAGGGGTGGCGCGGCCCGGCGAGCCCGGCCGGCGGGGCCGGCTCCTCGCGGCCGGCCGCGAGCGCGGCGAGCTTGGCCGGGGTCAGCGGCAGGTCGATCGCGTCGAGGGAGAGCGCGTCCGCCACCGCGTTGGCGAGGCAGACCGGCGTCGACATGCAGTTGCCCTCGCCGACGCCCTTGGCACCGAGCGGCGTGAAGGGGGACGGGCTCTCGATGTGGAGGACCGTGAGCTCCGGCATCTCGGTCGCGGTCGGGAGCAGGTAGTCGGCGAGGGTCCCGGACAGGAAGGCGCCGTCCTCCCCGTAGCTGAGCTCCTCGTAGACGGCCGCCCCGAGTGCCTGCGCGAAGCCGCCGTGCACCTGCCCCTCGACCATGCCGGGGTGCAGGATGCGGCCGCAATCGTGCATCGTGACGTAGCGGTCGATCCGCAGCTTGCCGGTGACCGGATCGACCTCCACCCCGCAGAAATCGAAGATGAAGCCGTGGCAGAGGGACGAGTTGATCGCGTCGGCCTCGTCCGGGGCCGTGAGCTGCGGCGGCGTCCAGAACGCCGTCTCGCGGATCGGCGCGCCGTCCATGTCGGGGAGAAGACCCGGCGACCAGTGCGCGGTCGCCGCGACCCGCGAGAAGGGCATCGCGGCGTCCGGGTTCGCCCGCGCGCTGACCCGCCCCCCGGCGAAGACGAGGTCGTCCGCGCGCACGTTGAGCTGGGCCGCCGCCACCGCGGCGAGCTTGTCTCGCAGCCTCAGGGCGGCCTGGTGCGCCACGCCCGCGACCGCGGCGGCGAAGCGGCTCGAATAGTTGCCGGAGGCGATCGACCACGCGTCCTTGGCGGTGTCGAGGTCGGCGGTGACCCGGACCTGGTCGAGGCCGATGCCGAACACGTCGGCGACCACCTGCGCCAGCACCGTGCGGTGGCCCTGGCCCTGCGGCACGGAGGCGACCTGAACGGTCACCGAGCCGACCGGGTCGAGGGTGATCGTGGCGGTGGCCTGCGCCCCGTTCTTCGGTCCGGCCTTGGCGCGCTCGGCGGCGGTGAGGACGGTGGTGATGTAGCCCATGTTCGAGACGCTGGGCTCGACCGCCGCGGTGTAGCCGATCCCGTAGAGCCGCCCCTCGGCGCGGGCCTGCGCACGGCGGCGGACGAGGTCGGCGAGGCCGCCGTCCCGGGCGGCGACGTCGAGCGCCCGCTGGTAGTCGCCGGAATCGTAGAGCGCGCCGGTCGCGGTGCGGTAGGGGAAGGCGTCGGCCGCGATCAGGTTGCGGCGGATCACCTCCAGCGGGTCGAGGCCGAGGGTTTCGGCGATGCGCTGCATCAGCCGCTCCAGGGGATAGTAGACCTGGGGGCCGCCGAAGCCGCGCACGAGCCCGGTCGGCGTCTTGTTGGTCAGCACCACCCGGTTGCGCATCCGCACGTTCCGGATCGCGTAGGCGCCGGTCATGTTGCCGTGCATCCGGTAGAGCGTGGCGGGCTCGGGGGCGCGCAGGTAGGCGCCGCAATCCTCGACCTGATCCCAGTCGAGCGCCTCGACCCGGCCCGCATCGTCGAAGGCAGCCGTGAGCGTCGTCACGCGGTTGGTGGCCGAGACCGAGGCGGCGAGGTGCTCCAGGCGGTCCTCGATCCACTTCACCGGACGGCCGACCTTGCGGGCGGCCGCCGCCATCAGGACGGCGTAGGGTGCGACCCCCTGCTTGACGCCGAAGCTGCCTCCGGAATCGGGCGGGGTGCGCAGGCGCAGGCGGTTGCCCGGCACCTTGAGGGCGCGGGCGACCACGGCGTGGATGCTGAACGGCCCCTGGAAGTTGGCGAGCACGTCGTAGCTGTCGTCGGTGGGGTCGTACTCGGCGACGACGCCGTAGGTCTCCATCGGCGAGCCGGTGTTGCGCGGGTAGCGGACCGTCACCGACAGGGTGCGGGGTGCCCGCGCGAGCGCCGCCTCGGGGTCGCCGTAGCGGAAGGAGCGGTCGCTCACCGCGTTCGCGCCGACGCCCTCGTGGAGCACCGGCGCATCGCCCGCCAGGGCGGCCAGCGGATCGACCACCGCGGGGCGCGGCCGGTAGTCGACCTCGATCAGGTCGCAGCCGTCCTCGGCGAGGTAGCGGTCCCGCGCCAGCACCAGGGCGACCGGCTCGCCGACGTAGCGGACCCGGTCGACCGCGATGGCGCGGGCGTCCACGGCCGCGCGCACGGCCGGGACGAGGCCCGCGGTGATCTCGAGGAGGTCGCGCCCGGTGAGGACGGCCGCCACGCCCGGCAGCGCCAGCGCCGCGGCGGACTCGATCGCGCGGATGTCGGCGTGCGCGTGGGGCGAGCGCAGGATCGCCGCGTGCAGCGTGCCCGGCTTCGTGCCCAGATCGTCGATGTAGCGCCCGCGCCCCGACAGCAGGCCCGCATCCTCGACGCGCTCGACCGACCGTCCGACGAACGGGATGTGCTCGATGCCCAACGTTCGCTTCCTCGCCCGGGGCTCTTGCGGGCCCGGTTCGAGGAGGATGCATCGCGTCGCGTACGGCGGAGGATCCCGCCGCGTCTCACGACTTACCCAGACGTCTCATAAAGCGGCGCCCGGGGGCGCGGAGGCCCTCAGGCGCCTGGAAGCGCGCCGCGGCGCGCGATGCTGCGGAAGACGCTCGGCGGGACGCCGACATGGTCGCGGAAGAAGCGCGAGAAATGCGCGGGCGTGGAGAAGCCGAGGCCGAGGGAGAGGTCCGTCAGGCCCTGATCGGTGCCGACGATGGTCCGGACCGCCCGCTCGACCCGGATGGCGTTCTTGAAGACGTTCGGCGAGGCGCCGGTCGTCTGCTCGAACAGGCGGTAGAAATGGGCCCGCGAGAGCCCGACCTCGCGCGCGAGCGCGTCGATGCCGGTCTCGGTCCCGGGCTCGGCCCGAAGCCGGGCGATGGCCCGCTGGACGCGCCAGTCGCGGTGGCGGCTCGCCCCCCGCAACGCGGATCCGGCCTCTCGCCACGCCGTGAATTGCTCGATCAGGGCAATCATCAGCCCGGGCAGCAGGGTCTCGCGGATGTGGTGCGAGTCCGGCGCGTAGACCATCTCGGCCGCGAGATCCCGGGCGAGCCGCCTGATCCGGGCCGTGATGAGGCCGACCGGCTGCTCGAAGAAGCCCGGAGCGCCGCTCGCCGCCCAGTTGTCGCGGAACGATCCGAGCCACGCCGGCTCGATGTAGAGCGCGAGGATCATCGCCTTGTCGCGCGCCGGATCGTGCAGGTAGGCGTGCGTTTCCCAGGCGTTGACGAGGACCGCCTGCTCGTCGGTGAGGCGGACGACGCGCTCGCCGACGAGAAACTGCGTGTCGTCGCCCTCGACCTTCAGCAGGACGTGACAGTGGTGATGCGCGTGCCGGACAAGGCCGCGGTCCATGTCGAGCAGGGCCACCCGGCCGAAATCGCCGTGGGCAATCTCGAGAGCTTCGGACATCGTCTCGAATTACCACACGGATTACGGGGCGCCAATTCGCCGCCACCGGCGAGGGCGCAGCAGGCCGTCCGATCGCCTCAGGACGGTGCCGCCGCCTTCGTGTGGGCCACGTCGCCCTTCCCGACCTGCGCGAACGTCATGACGAGGAGAGGGATCACGAGCGCCACATAGGCATTGTCGATCCCCATCGGGTCCCCGGCCAGGAACCAGCCGATGGTCAGGACGAGGGAGGCGAGGATGCTGACGACTGCCGCCCGCGGACTTCCGAAACGCGGTGCGTAGAAGGCGAAGATGACCAGCACCGCGAGGGTCGCCCGCAGGGATTTCGCCAGGAACGTCACCTTCAGGATGTCCGGCGCGAAGATCGCCAGCGGGATGGGGATCAGGCCGACGAGGATCGTCATGATCCGGACGAACCGGAGGGACGACGCCTTCTCGTCCGTGCGGAAGCGCGAGAGGTAGAAGTCCTTGTACAGGAGCGTGGCGGCACCGATGCTGAGGGCCGAGATCGTCCCGAAGAGCGATCCGGCCAATCCCGCCACGACGACGGCGGCGAGCAGGTCGTCCATCCGGGCGATCAAACCTGGCAGAGCCTGAATCGCCGGGATGCCAGGCAGGATCGCCGCCGCGCAGACACCGACCAGGGCAGCGCAGATGCCGAACGGGACGAGCAGCAGGGCGCAGTAGAAGCTCGCCCGTCGCGCCGTGCGCTCGTCCTCGACGGTGTTGATCGCCTGGATCACGTATTGCGTCGAGAAGACCGCTCCGATGCCGGCCACCAGCCAGGCGAAGATCTGCGGCCAGCCGACCGTATCCACGGCGAGCATCTGCTCGGGAACGCGTGCCTTCAGGGCAGAGAACCCGCCGACTTGCGTGAGCCCGAACACGACGGCGGTTGCGATGCCGACATATTTGACGAGAGCATGCAGGACGTTGGTGTAGATCACCGAGCGCATGCCGCCGACGCTCACGTACAGCGTCGCGATCGCGCCCGTGATGACGATGGCGCTGGTTCGATCGACGTTGAGGAGCCCTGCCAGGATCGTCCCGCCGCCCGCGTAGGTCGATACCGCCACGATCTGCAGCGCGAAGATCATGATGATCGAGGTGGCGAGCTTGGTCGGTCGACCGTAGGCCTGGGCCAACGCCCCCGAGATCGTATTCTCGCCGAGCTGCTTGAAGCGGGGCGCCAGCAGGATGGCGTAGAGCACGAAGCCGATGGCGAGCGCGAGGACGTTCCAGGCCGCCGATATGCCGACCTTGTAGGCCGTCTGCGTGGTGCCGACGCTGGTCGCCGTGCCGATGAACTCCGACATCAGCAGGAAGCCGATCAGGAACGCCGGATAGCGCGTGCCCCCGGACGTGAAGCTCCCCGCACTCTTGGCATAGCGTCGGGCCGAGAAGCTGATCAGGCCCATCGCCGCCATGTAGGCAAGCGTCAGGGAGAGGACGATCCAATTCGGCTGCATGGGCGCAACCTATCGACGGCTTCGAGCCGCAGGTGCAGCAGCAAGGTCCAGCATGTTTCCTCCGGCGTTATACACCGATCTCGACGCCCTTCAGATGCAGGAGCGAGGAGCGATAGCCTTTGGTGGACAGCCTAGACCTTAAAGATACGATGGCCAAACAAGCATAATTGATAGACGCAATCAGCAAACGTGATGCTGTTCTGGGTGCTGTCCTCTTCGATGCCGCACCGGCCAGGTCGTGCGTGCAGGGCCACGCGGCCTGCAGGATGGCTTGCGCTCGAACAGACCGACGTCGCTCTCGATCGCCGTCGTGCGGGTCCGGCGGTCTGGAACGAGGCTCCGGCAGCGAGGACCTTGCAGGGTTCAGGCGACCGTCGTCTGCCGTCGTACCCGCATGGTCAGTCGCCGGGGAGCACGACGACCTTCCCGAACCTGTCCCGCGCCCAAGTCGCCGCCAGAGCATCCCGGGCGCGGTCGAGCGCGTAGATCGCGAGGCGCGGCCCCTCGAGTGCTCCGGCAGCCACATCGTTCAACAGCGCCATGCGGTCGGCACGGGCTTTGTCGGGCTGCGACGCGAGGTAGTGCCGGATCTCCACGCCGACGAGAGCGGCGCTCTTCAGGAGCGCCAGATTCGTCGGGAGAGCGGGAATGTCTCCGCCCGCAAAGCCGATCACCAAGTGTCGGCCCTCCTTGGCGAGGGACCGGAACATCGCCTCGAAGCCTGCTCCGCCGACAGGATCGACGACGACATCGACCACGCCCCCGGGCGCGCAGGCCTGGAGCTGCGCGCGCATGTCGGGCGCGCTCGAGTCGATGACGTGGTGCGCGCCGAGCCGACGCGCCGCGTCGCGCTTCTCCGCCGTGGACGCGGCCGCAATCACGAGCGCTCCGGCCCGCACCGCGAGCTGAAGGGCTGCGGAGCCGACCCCGCCCATGGCGCCGAGGACGAGGACCCGCTCGCCCCGGCACAATCGCGCCCGCTCGACGAGGGCGTACCGTGCGGTCTGATAATCGACCAGCATGGCGGCAGCCGTCGCAGGGGCCAACCCGGCGGGAATCGGGTCGACGGTGCCGGCGTCGACGCAGACAGACTCGGCAAGGCCGCCCCCGAGCTGCCACGTGACGACCCGCTCCCCCGGGGAGACGGTCTCGACGCCCGGGCCGATGGCATCGACGACGCCGGCGATCTCGCCGCCCGGCACGTAGGGAAGCGGCGGCCGGATCTGATATCGTCCCTGTACGATCAAGCCGTCGACGAAGCCGAGAGCGGCCGCCTCGACCCGGATGCGGACCTCGCCCGCCGCCGGCTGCGGAACATCCGCCTCGGCAAGACCGAAGCTGTCCAGAGAGCCGAAGCTCGCGCCTACGAACCTCCGCATCAGTCCCTCCCCGAACCGAAGATGTGCCGGCCGCCACCGTGCCTGCGATCCGCCGATATCCCGGAGGATCAGCCCATGGCCGCATCCTTGTCGAAGGCAGCTCTGTAGATCTGCCGGAGCTCGTTCTTCTGGACCTTGCCGAGCGCGTTGCGCGGAAGCGTGGGCATCGACACGACGATCTTGGGCAGCTTGTAGCGGGCGAGCTCCCGCGCAAGCTGCGCCACGATGGCCTCCGGCGCGGGGGCGGTTCGACCGGCCTCCGGCTCGACCACCGCCACGACGCCCTCCCCGAAATCCGGGTGGGGTGCGCCGAACACGGCACTATCCTGGACCGCCTCGATCCGGTTCAGGGCCGCTTCGATCTCCTGCGGGTAGACGTTGTACCCGCCGGAGATGATCATGTCCTTGGCGCGTCCGACGATCGCGATCCGTCCGTCCGGCGCGATGGTCGCGAGATCCCCCGTCCGGAAGGAACCGTCGCTGGTCATGGCGGCCGCGTAAGCATCCGGCAGGCCCCAGTAGCCGCCGAACACGTTCGGCCCCCGAACGACGAGTTCGCCGACCGTGTCGGCCGGTGACGCGTTGCCGTCCTTGTCGCGCACCTGCACGTCGACGCCGGGCAGCGCGTATCCGACGGTGCCGGGCAGGCGGGGGCCATCGAGCGGGTTCGAGGCGACGATCGTCGTCTCCGTCAGGCCGTAGCGCTCGAGGATCGTCTGGCCGGTCCGCGCCCGGAAGGCGTCGTGGACCGCCGACGGGAGCGGCGCCGATCCGCTGGTGAACAGGCGCATGCCGGCACAGAGCGCGGCGTCCAGGCGCGGGTCGGCCAGGAGGCGGGCGTAGAACGTCGGAACGCCCATGAAGACCGTGGCGCATGGCATCTGCGCGATCACGGCTTCGGGCGTGAACCGGCTGAGGAACACCATGCCGGCCCCGACACGCAGCGCCGTGTTGATGGCGATGAAGAGGCCGTGGGCATGGAAGATCGGCAGCGCGTGCAGCAGGACGTCGTCGGCGCGCATGCCCCAGAGCGAGACGAGCGATTCGGCCGAGAAGGTCAGGTTCGCGTGGGTCAGCATGGCGCCCTTGGGCCGCCCCGTCGTTCCGGAGGTGTAGAGGATGGCGGCGACGTCCCCGCCCTGGCGCGGGACGGCCGACGCCATGGGCGTCATCCCCCTGGCGGCCTCGCGGAGACTGCCGCCGCCCCTGGCGTCCAGATCGAAGGTTGCGCACCCCTCCAGAAGACCTGCCTGCGTCAGGGCCGACACGCTCCCGCGCCCGCCGACGAAGGCGGCGGGCCCCGCATCGCCGAGGATCTGACGCGCCTCGGGCTCGGTGTAGGCGGTGTTGAGCGGAACGTAGATCGCCCCGAGCTTGAGGCAGGCGAGGTACAGGCACACGGCCTCGGGCGACTTCTCGACCTGTACGGCGACCCGGTCTCCCGTGCCGACGCCCGAGCGCCCCAGGTGGGTGGCGAAGCGACCCGCGAGGTCTTCGACCCCCGCGCGCGTCCATCGCGTCCCGTCCTCGGCTCGAAGCACCAAGGCGTCCGGGTGCCGTGCGGGGAGAAACAGATAGTCGTAGAGGTTGTCTGACATCGGTGTCTCAACCCGCCGTTCGGGACGTGCGGCCGGGCCCAGGCCGACCGCGAAGCTTCGCGGATCGCGGGGCCCTCAACCCGGAGTGTGCGTCGCCCCGGCGCCCGGCTGGTCGCCCCGGCCGGAGATGAGCTTGAAGATCGCGCTGAAATCCCGGTCGGCGTAGCCGCTCGCGGCGGCCATCTGGTAGAGCGCGACGGCTGCGCCCGCGAGCGGCGTCGCGGCATCGACGCCGCCGGCGGCCTGCTGCGCCAGGCGCATGTCCTTGAGCATCATCGCGAGGGCGAAGCCCGGGGCATACGCGTGGTTGGCGGGCGAGGTCGGCACCGGGCCGGGCACCGGGCAGTACTTCTCCAGAGCCCAGCAGTTGCCCGAGGATTTCACCATCACGTCGTAGAGGGTCTGGTGATCGAGACCGAGCCTCTCCCCGAGCGTGATCGCCTCGGAGAGGGCGACCATGCTCATCCCGGCCATCATGTTGTTGCAGATCTTGAGAGCCTGTCCCAGGCCTGCTCCGCCGACGTGGAAGAAGTTCGCCCCCATCGGGTCGAGGATGGGCCGGGCGCGGCCGTACGCCTCCGCGCTGCCGCCGACCATGAAGGTCAGCCGACCGGCCTCGGCGGCGGGAACCGCCCCGGAGACGGGGGCATCCACCATGGCAAAGCCTGTCGCCGCGGCGGCACCGCTGACGGCCCGGGCACTCTCGATGTCGATGGTCGAGCTGTCGATCAGGAGGGCGTCGCGGGGTGCCGAGGCCAGGATGCCGCCCTCCGCCTCGTAGACGGCTCGGACGTGCCTGCCGGTCGGCAGCATCGTGATGACGCATTCGGCATCGGCCACGGCCTCGGCGAGGCTGGCGGCGGCCCGTCCGCCCTGCGCCGCGAAGCGCTTGCAGGCCTCCGCTGCCCGATCGTACCCGGCAACCCGGTGACCGGCCTCGATGAGGCGGCGGCTCATGGGCAGGCCCATGTTCCCGAGACCGATGAAGGCGATATTCGTCATGGCGACGCTCCTGATCCGCGGTGTCTTACTTCTTGACGAGGGGACACTTGCTTTCCGCCAGGGGCATGGTCGCCTCGGCGGCAGGAATCGTTCTCAGGACGCGATAGTAATCCCAGGGTCCCTTCGACTCCTCAGGCGCCTTCACCTGGATCAGGTACATGTCGTGCTCCATGCGCCCATCGACGCGCACCGTCCCGTTCGTCACGAAGAAGTCGTTGACCGGCATCTCGCGCATGGTCTCGGCCACGACTTTCCCGTCGTCGGTGCCGGCCGCCTGCATCGCCTTGAGGTAATGCAGGACCGACGAGTAGACGCCGGCCTGGATCATGTCGGGCATGCGGCCCGTCACCGCCATGTAGCGCTTCCCGAAGGTGCGGCTGGCGTCGTTGCGGTCCCAGTAATACGCGGTCGTCGCGACGAGCCCCTGCGCGGCCTTCAGGCCGAGGGCGTGCACGTCGCTGATCATGGTGGCGAGACCGACGATCCGCTGCCCGCCCTGGGCGATGCCGAACTCGCCCGCCTGCTTCACCGCATTCGTCGTGTCGACGCCGCCATTGGCGAGCCCGATGATCTGGGCCCTGGACCCCTGGGCCTGCAGCAGGAAGGAGGAGAAATCCGGCGTCGCCGTCGGATGACGCACCTGGCCGATCACCGTCGCGTTGTTCTCGGTGATCGTCTTCGTGAGGTCGGCCGCCATCTGATGCCCGAACGCGTAGTCGGCGCCGATCAGGAACCAAGTCTTACCCCCCTCCTGGATCACGGCGCGGGACGTCCCGACAGCCTGCGAATAGGTGTCCCAGGGCCAATGGAAGCCGGTGGGCGAGCAATCCTCGTTGGTCAGGCGCGTCGTTCCGGGCCCCGACGCCAGGGTGATCCGCCCGCGCTCCCTGGCCATGTTCTGGACGGCGATGGCGATCGCCGAGTTCGTCAGGTCCGCGATCGCCAGGACGTTGTCCTGGTCGAACCACCGGCGGGCGATGCCCGCGCCGACATCCGTCTTGTTCTGATGGTCCGCCGACAGCACCTCGATCGAACGGCCGAGCACGGTACCGCCGAAATCGGCGACCGCCATCCTGGCGGCCTCGACCGAGCCGATGCCCCCGAACTCGCTGTAGAGCCCGGACTGATCGTTCAGCACCCCGATGCGCACCGGCGCGTCCGCCGCCCGCGGACTCGTGGCGCCGTGCATCATCACGGCCGCGGCTGCGACCGCGACACGGATCGTTCCTGGCATTTCGACCTCCCTGAAGGCGGGCCTGCGCCCGTTCTGATGTCGCTTCGGGTTCCCCGTGCTCGCGGGACGCCGGCGTTGCGGCGGGCGCGGGACCTCGCGAGGCGGGGTCAGTCGTCCGCGAAGAGCGGCGGACGCTTCTCCTTCCACGCCCGCAAGCCCTCTTGGGCGTTGCGCGTCGTGAAGGCCGCGACGAAGCGGTCGTGGACCTCGTTCGGATCGGCGGTTCCGCGGGCGATGGCGTTCAGGGACGCCTTGAGCCCACGGACGGCATCCGGCGCCCGCGCCCTCACCGACGCGGCGAGCGCGTCGACGCGCTCGGCCTGGACATCGGGGGCGAGGAGCTCGTCGAGGAAACCGATGCGCAGCATCGTCTCCGCATCGATCGTCTCCCCGGCCAGGATCAGGCGCTTGGCAGCCGAGAGGCCGAGCCGCTCCACGTAGCGGCGCAGGCCGCCGTAGCCGTACTGGATCCCAAGGCGGGCCGGCGGCATCATCATATGTGATCCCCGCACGCCGATCCGCAGGTCGCAGGCCAGGGCGAAATCCGTGGCCCCGCCGTAGACGCTGCCGTTGAGCGCGCAGATCGTCGGCATCCGCAGGTCTTCGAGCTGGTCGCAGAGCCGGTTGAAGGCGAAGGCCTGCTCGAACGAACCCGCGCTGCCGATCGCCCCGATATTGAACCCCGCGCTGAAGCTCGGCCCGCTCGCCGTCACCACGAGGACGCGGACGCTCCGGTCGCGTTCGAGGCGTTCGAGCATGGCCGCGATGGCCGCGACATCGGCGGGCTCGAAGCGGTTGTGCTGGTGCGGACGATTGAGGCGGATGCGCGCGACGGCCTCCTCGATCGTGAGGGTCGGAAGCTCGCCGGAAGCGTCAGCTGACATCGCGAGGGATCCCCGAGGAAACCAACTCGCATCTTTTTCAGACGAAAAAAAATATTCGTCAACGCCAAAAAAATATGTAGGGTCGGCCGACGTCGAAGCGCCCGACCCGGGTGAGGGATGGGCGAGCAACGGGACGGACGGGCTGGAAGCCGGGGCTCGAGGAACACGGTGGCGGTGCAGAAGCTCAACCGGACGGGCGAGATCGCGAACTGGATCCGCGCCGAGATCGATTCCGGGGCCCTGGCCCCGGGCATGAAGCTTGAGGAGCGCCACCTGTCCGAGCGGTTCCAGGTCTCGAAGACACCCGTGCGCGAGGCCCTGATCCAGCTCGCCTCGCGCGGCCTCGTCGATCTCAGGCAGCGGCGGGGCGCCACCGTGGCGATCATGAGCGCCGAGCAGATCGTCGCCATGTTCGAGGTCATGACGGAACTCGAGGGTATGGCCGCAAGGCTTGCGGCCATCCGGATGCCGCCGGAGCTGCGTCGACAACTGACGGAGGTCCACGCGCGCAGCGAGGGGTTCCTCGACGATCAGCAGGGCTACGACATCGTCAACACCGAGTTGCACGAGCTGATCTACCGCGGCGCCTGCAATGCCTATCTGGAAGCCAGCATCAAGGACGCGCGGGCGCGGCTGCGGGTCTACCGCCGCTATCCGTTCCAGAAGCCTGGGCGGATGCAGCAATCCTATCGCGATCACGATGCGATCGTGACGGCCATCGTGGGCGGCGACGCCGAAGCGGCGAGCCTCGCGATGCACGAGCATCTCACGACCGGCGGCCGCGTCTTCGCGGACCTGGTCGCGCAGATGCGCAGTGCGAGCGAGCCATCCTGACGCAACGGGCCGAAGCGCTCACCGGACAAGCCGCGACCGAGGCTTCGTCCGGACCATCACGGGAGAAGACGATGCCGGACAGCGCAGCTTCCACGACGCGCCAGGACATCCGTCGCCAGCCGATGCTGATCGGGGGCGAGTGGGTCTGGGCCGCGTCGGGCGAAACCATCACGGTCGAGAATCCGGCGCGCCGCGAGCCGATCGCCGAGGTGCCGCGCGGCGGCGGCGCCGACGTCGATCGCGCCGTCGATGCGGCCCTGTCGGCCTTCGCGTCCTGGCGCAAGCTGCCGCCGCGCGAGCGGGGCCGCCTGATGATGCGGATCGCCGACGACATCGAGGCCCGGCAGGAGGCGCTCGCCCGCACCATCGCCGAGGAGACCGGCAACGCGCTGCGCACCCAGGCCCGTCCCGAGGTGCGAACGGCTGCCGAGATGTTCCGCTACTTCGGCGGCCTTGCGAGCGAGATGAAGGGCGAGACGCTTCCCCTGGCTCACGACATTCTGAGCTACACGCAGCGCGAGCCCCTGGGCGTCGTGGCGGCGGTGATCCCCTGGAACGCCCCGTTCATCCTGGCGAGCGTGAAGATCGCGCCGGCCCTCTGCGCCGGCAACACCATCGTGATGAAGACGGCCGAGGATGCGCCGCTGGCGGTGCTCATGCTCGCGGAGATCTGCCAGGCGCACCTGCCGCCCGGCGTCGTGAACATGCTCGCCGGCACGGGGCCGGAATGCGGCAGCCCGTTGCTCCATCATCCTCGGGTGTCGAAGCTGTCCTTCACGGGCTCCACGGGGGTCGGCAAGCTCGTGATGGAGGCGGCCGCCAAGCGCATCCTCCCCGTCTCGCTGGAGCTCGGCGGCAAGAGCCCGTCGATCGTCTTCCCGGACGCCGACGAGGACTGGGTCGTCGAGGGCATCGTCACGGCGATGCGCTTCACGCGCCAGAGCCAGTCCTGCACCGCCGGATCGCGCCTGTTCCTCCACCGCTCGATCTACGACGGCTTTCTGGAGAAGCTCGCGGCCAAGGCTGCCCGGCTGACCATCGGGGACCCGCTCGACGAGGCGAGCGACATCGGCGCCATCATCAACGAGCGACAGTTCCGCAAGGTCTGCGGCTACGTCGAGGACGGATTGCGCCAGCCCGGCTCACGCCTCGTCATGGGCGGGCTTCCCGACACGGACGGCCCCCTGAGTCGCGGCTACTTCATGCGTCCGACGGCCTTCGCCCAGGCGGACAACGACTGGCGCCTCGCGCGCGAAGAAATCTTCGGGCCCGTTCTCGTCGCGATCCCGTGGGACGACGAGGACGCTGTCATCCGCATGGCCAACGACAGCCATTATGGCCTCGCGGCCTACATCTGGACCCACGACATCGGACGCGCGCTTCGGGCCGCGCGCGACGTCGAGGCCGGTTGGGTTCAGATCAACCAGGGCGGCGGGCAACTCCCCGGCCACTCCTACGGCGGCTACAAGCAGAGCGGGCTCGGTCGGGAGTTCTCGCTGTCGGGGATGCTCGACAGCTTCACGCAGACCAAGAACGTGACCGTCAACCTGGTGCGCTAGCCGTAAGGGAGGAGGCGATGTTTGTAGTCAACCTGATTTACGAACGGCCCTTGGCGGAAATCGAGGCCGCGACACAAGTGCATCGTGAATACCTGGAGATCTACTATCAGAAGGGTATCTTCTTGGCATCCGGCCCCAAGGTGCCACGCGACGGAGGCATTATCATCGTTCGCGGTCAAATATCGCGGTCCGACCTCCAGCACATCTTGGATGCCGATCCCTTTTGCCAGAAGCAGCTTGTGCGTTACGAGATCATCGAATTCACGCCGGTGAAGCACAATCCGGCTCTCGCGGATCTGCTCTGAGCGCCGTTCGATCAGCATTCCGCAGCGCGTGGATCGCAAGGGACAGTCGAACCGCCTGATTGGCTCGATCGCGGGACGGTGTGGGCTTTCCTCGACCCGCGCGGCGATGGGCCGATCGACCGCGACGCCTGCCGGACTCACGTCGAGTTCGTGCCCGAACCCGGACCCAGCGACATCGTCGTGATTGGTCTCGGGACAGCGGGCCTGCGCCGCGCGGAAGATCGCCCGCATCAGAACACCGCGTGGTCGCCGCGCTCGGCGACCGCCTCGCCGCGGATCACGCGGGCATAGTAGTCGAACAGCGTCTCCGAGCCCGTCGAGGGGGTGGCCTGCGCGTCGTATCGCCCGGTCGCCGGGTCGAGCACGAGCATGGACTCGGTCGCGTAGTAGCGGCCAATCCGGGCGAGTTCGGCCTTGGCTGCGAGGGCGGGCACCCATCGCCCGAGCGTCGCCAGGACGGTGACGATCACGTCCAGCATCGCCACCGGAACGTGCCTGAAGCGCGGTTCGCGCCCCAGGAGGGCGAAGAGCCGCTCGCCCTGCGCCCGCGGCGTGATCGCCGCGCCCGGTCCGCCGATCGGCAGCACGCGGTTGCGCCGCTCGCCGTCGTCGAGGCAGTCCGCCAGGTAGCCGCCCAGGTCGTCGTCGCTGATGGGCTTGCAGGCCGTCAGCGTTCCGTCGCCGAAGACCAGGAACGGCTTGCCGCGCTTCAGGCGCTCGATCTGTCCCGAGAGCGATTTGAAGAAGGCGGTCGGCCGAACGATCGTGTAGTCGAGCCCCGAGGCGATCAGCACCGCCTCGAAGGCGAGCTTGGCGTGCTGGAAGGCCAGGACCGGCTTCTGGACGCAGATCGCCGACAGAAGCACGACATGCCGCACGCCGGCCGCCCGGCTCGCGTGCAGGGCGCTCACCTGCGCGCCGTAATCGATCGCCCAGGCGTCCTCGGGCAGTCCGGTGCGCGAGGCGAGGCACGACACCAGGACGTCGAACGGCTCACCGCGGACACCGTCGCGCGCCACCGACGACGGATCGGTGAGATCGACGATCCGCTCGGCGGCCCCCGCGGGACCGCGCGGCGGCTCCGCCGCGCCCGCTTGGGTCGCGGTGCCGGCCGGGCGCCGGACGAGGCAGACGACCTCGTGGCCGCGCGACACCAGCGCCCGCACGGTCGCCCGCCCGATCGTGCCGGTGGCCCCCAGCACGAGGACGCGGCGCGGCCCCGCGCCCTCCGATCGATCCGTGGTCATGATCGCCCCAACCCCGACGCCCGGGCATCCTAGCGCGACGGCGACGCTCGGGCTGCCCCGCCGAACGCACATCGGCGCCCGTTTCGACAGGTCGCGGCCGCCGCTCAGGCGATGCAGATGCCCGGCACCGCCACGGGCCGGAACAGGTGCGGGCTGACCGCGACGGTGTCGGGATAGGCCGCGAGCCGCGCCTGGAACGCCGGATCGGCGAAGGCGGCCCGGAACCGGGCGACCGACTCCCAGACGGCGTGGTTCAGGAAGACGTTGCTGCCCGCGATGCCGCGATGGAGCTGGGTCGCGATGAAGCCGGGCTGGCGCTTCATCAGGGCGGCGTCGGCCGCCCAGGCCTCCAGGAGCCGGTCCGTGTCCTCGGGCGGGGCGGTGAGGACGTTGAACAGCATGACGGGGCCGTCCCCCGCATCGGCCAGCTGGTCGGCCAGCGTCACGGTGTCGGCCATCTCGATGAACTTCGGCACGGCTCAGGCTCCTCGCGGGGTGGAAGCGGTGGGGATGGCGGGGGAGGGCTCCGCCGCGTCGAGCCGGCGCTGCAGCTCGCGCAGCAGCGTGCCGGCGGCCTCGACGGCCTCCGGCGCCAGTCCCGCCGCGAGACCGGCCGCCCAGACCGCCTGGCGATCGCTCGCCTCGCGGTAGGCGTCCGCGCCCCGCCCGGTCATCGCCACGAGCGCGGCGCGGCGGTGGTGGGGGTTGGGCTCCAGCCGGACGAGGCCCTCCGCGCGCATGTCGTCGACGACGCGCTGCACCGCCTGCCGGGTCAGGCCCATGTTGCGGGCGATGTGGGCGACGGGCAGCGGCACCGGCGACAGGGCGACGGCGCCGAGCACCTGCCAGCGCGCGCTGGTCAGGCCGAGGTCGCCGACGAGGGCGTCGCCCGCGGCGAGCAGGTCGCCGTTCAGGCGAAACACCTCGATGATGAGCCCGGTCAGGGCAAGCCTCGCCCGATGCGAGTCGGTCGAGGGCGGGGAGGGGACCTGTGGCATGCCCCGCAACGTACCGACAGACAGTGAGATGTCAATACGACAATATGTTGTCGATCTTTCGCGCCGTTTGACGAAGCCCCTCGCGACGGCGGACCCTGCGGCCCGACGGGCCGGGATCGGGCCGCCCTTCGCGTCGCCGTCACACCCGGCCGCTAAGCGGCATGCCCGGAGGAGGATGGCCATGCGAACCACGGCTCGGCTGAGGATCGGCGCGACCGCCCTCCTGGCGCTCGCCGGGGCCGGCGCGCACGCGCAGGGCGGCGCGCCCGCGCAGCTCGGTCCCCGCCCGTTCTACCTCGTCGACAGCATGCGGGAGGGGCCCGCCAAGGAGCGCCTCAAGGCCTGCGGGACGGACAGGACCTACACGACCCGCGCGTTCTCCATCTCGCATCGCGGCGCCCCGCTCCAGTTTCCCGAGCACACCGGCGAGGGCGTGATGGCGGCGGCCCGGATGGGCGCCGGCATCATCGAGTGCGACGTCGCCTTCACGAAGGATCGCCGATTGGTCTGCCGGCACGCCCAGTGCGACCTGCACACCACGACGGACATCCTGGCGCGGCCGGCGCTCGCGGCGAAGTGCACGACGCCCTTCACGCCGGCCGACCCGGCGACCGGCCGCAAGGCGGAGGCGCGCTGCTGCACGAGCGACCTCACGCTCGCGGAGTTCAAGGCGCTCAACGGCAAGATGGACGCGTCCGACCCGAGTGCGACCACGCTCGAGGGCTACATGAACGCGACGCCGCGGTGGCGCACCGACCTCTACGCGACGACCGGCACGCTGATGACGCTCGAGGAGTACATCGCGCTGGTGCGATCGCTCGGGCGGAAATTCACCGTCGAGTTGAAGAAGCCCGAGGTGGCGATGCCGTTCGACGGCGATTTCAGTCAGGATCAGTACGCCCAGGCGATGATCGACGCCTTCCGGCAGGCCGGGGTGCCGGCCTCCGAGGTGTTCGCCCAGAGCTTTCAGCTCCGGGACATCCTCTACTGGATCGAGCGGGAGCCGGACTTCGGCCGGCAGGCCGTGTTCCTCGACGAGCGCGGCGACACCGACCCGGCCTTCGACACCATGAGACCAGAGACGTGGCGGCCCACGATGGCGGAGATCGCCGGCCGGGGCGTACGGATCCTGGCGCCGACGCTCTCGATGCTGGTCACGGTCGGCCCGGACGGGACGATCAGGCCGTCGACCTACGCGATCGAGGCCCGGAAGGCCGGCCTCGACCTGATCGGGTGGTCGCTGGAGCGGTCAGGCCCCCTGAAGGCCGGCGGCGGCTCCTACTATCGCTCCATCCGGCCGCTCGTCGACCGCGACGGCGACATGCTGTCGCTTCTCGATGTGCTCTACCGCGACGTCGGCGTGATCGGCGTCTTCTCCGACTGGCCCGCGACCGTCACCTTCTACGCGAACTGCGTCGGGGCGCCGTAGACGCTAGGCGCGATCCAGGGCGCGAGGGCCGGCGTCGGACGGGCCCCCCGGTCCGCGGGCCCGGCCTTAGTTTCGTTCGTATCCGGAACGATACCGGCCGCGTTGCCAACCCGATGAGCCTCCACCGGGACCCCTTGTCCGACACCGTGCCTCCCTCCGTGCGCGCGACAGGCGCCAGCCGAGACCCCGCGCAAGACTTGGCGCAAGACCCCGCGCAAGATTTCGCGCAAGACCCCGCGCGCGACCTGGCGCTCGAGAATGCCAGGCTCCGGGAGTTGCTGCTGCAGGCCGGCGTCCGGATCGAGGCCGCCGGGGCGGCGGTCGATACCGGCTTCATGGCCGGCGGCGGCGAGATGGGCGCCCTCATGCGGTCCATGGACTGGTCGCAGACGGCGTTCGGGCCGGTGGAGGGCTGGTCGCAGGCGCTGCGCTCGGCGGTGAGCATCTGCCTGACCACGCGCTTCCCCGTGGTGCTGTACTACGGACCCGAGCGGGCGCTGATCTACAACGACGCGTGGCGGCCGGTCGTCGGCGACAAGCACCCCTGGTCCTTCGGACGCGCCGGCACCGAGGTCTGGGCCGAGATCTGGGACATCATCGGCCCGATGTTCGACGCCGTCTTCGAGACGGGCGAGGCGACGTGGTCGGACGACCAGCTCCTGCCGCTGAACCGCTTCGGCTACGTCGAGGAGTGCTACTTCTACTACTCTTACAGCCCGATCCGCGGCGAGCAGGGCCGCGTCGAGGGCATCTTCACCGCGGTCGCCGAAACCACGCTGCGGGTGCTGGCCGACCGCCGCACGCGGCTGCTGCGCGATCTCGCCGCCCGGTCCATCGAGGCGAAGTCGACGGAGGAGGCCTACGCCGTCGCCGCGGAGGTGCTGACCGCCGACCCGCACGACGTTCCCTTCGCCCTGCTCTACACCTTCGATGCGGGCGGCGACCGCCTGACCCTGGCGGGTCAGGTCGGCCTGGCGGGTCAGGTCGGCCTGGCGGAAGCGGCGCCCCACCTCGCCCTGGCGGCCGGCGGCGCCGACGACCCGTGGTCCCTCGGCCGGGTGGCCGCCGACGGGATGCCCGTGCTGCTCGAAGGGCTCGACGCCCGGATGCCCGGCCTGCCGGGGGGACCTTGGCCGGAGCCGGTCACCCAGGCGCGGGTCATGCCCATCACGGCCGGGAAGGGCGGCCGCACCAGCGGCATCGCGGTCATCGGCATCAGCCCGCGGCTGCGGTTCGACGAGCGCTATCAGGCCTTCTGCGAGCAGGTCGCCTCCAACCTGAGCGCTGCCGTCACCAACGCGCTCGCCTACCAGGAGGAGCGGGCCCGGGCCGAGCGGCTGGCGGAGCTCGACCGCGCCAAGACCGCCTTCTTCTCCAACGTCAGCCACGAGTTCCGCACGCCGCTGACGCTGATGCTCAGCCCGTTGGAGGAGATCCTCGCCAAGCCGCCGGCCGGGGTCCTGCCCGACAACCGGGCGCTCGCGACCGTCGCCCACCGCAACGGCCTCAGGCTGCTGCGCCTCGTGAACGGCCTCCTCGACTTCTCGCGCGTCGAGGCCGGCCGCACCCGGGCCGCCTTCCGCCTCACCGACCTGCCGCGCTTCACCGCCGAGCTCGCCGGCAACTTCCGGTCGCTCTGCGAGCAGGCGAACCTGACGCTGACCGTCGACTGCCCGCCCCTCGACGCCCTCGTGCCGCTCGACCCGGAGATGTGGGAGAAGGTGGTCCTCAATCTCCTCTCCAATGCCTTCAAGTTCACGTTGGACGGCGGGATCACCGTGCGGGTGGAGCGGGACGGCGCCTGCGCCGTGCTCACCGTCGCGGACACCGGGACGGGCATCCCGGCCGGGGAGCTGCCGCGGCTGTTCGACCGGTTCCACCGGGTCGAGGGCGCCCAGGGGCGGACCTTCGAGGGCTCCGGGATCGGCCTCGCGCTCGTGCAGGACATGGTCCGCCTGCACCAGGGCACCATCGGGGTGGAGAGCGAGCCGGGCCGGGGCAGCGCGTTCCGCGTCGCGCTGCCCCTCTGGCAGGAGGGCGTCGGCACGGGGGGCGAGGCCTTCACGCCGAGCCTGACCGCGGCGCGGGTCGAGGCCTTCGTCGCCGAGGCCCGCCGCTGGATCGACGGCGGTGCCGGGGCGGAGGATCTGATCCTCGACGCCGATCCGGTCCGCCACGAGCCCTCCTCCACGGGCCGCGTCCTGCTGGCCGACGACAACGCCGACATGCGCGAGCACGTCGCACGCCTGCTCGCCGCGAAGGGCTACGCGGTCCAGGCCGTGGCGGACGGCGAGGCGGCGCTCGCCGCCGCCCGGGCGGCGCGACCGGACCTGCTGCTCACCGACGTGATGATGCCCCGCCTCGACGGCTTCGGCCTGCTCGCCGCGGTGCGGGCCGACGCGAGCTTGCACGACCTGCCCGTGGTGATGCTCTCGGCGCGGGCCGGCGACGAGGCCAAGGTCGAGGGCCTCGACGCGGGCGCCGACGACTATCTCACGAAGCCGTTCTCGGCCCGCGAGCTCATCGCGCGCGTCGGTGCCAACCTGCAGCTCGCCCGGGTGCGGCGCGAGGCGGCCGACGTCCTGCGCCGTGCCAACGAGGAGCTGGAACGCGCGGTGGCCGCCCGCACCGCCGAGCGCGACCGGATCTGGCAGGTCAGCCACGACATGCTCGGCGTGGCCGACGCCGACGGCGTCTGGCTGGCGGTCAACCCGGCCTGGACCGTGACCCTGGGCTGGGAGGCGCAGGACGTCGTCGGCCGCACGTCCGAATGGCTGGAGCACCCGGACGACCGCGCCCAGACCCGGGCCGAGGTGCGGCGGCTCGCGGCAGGCCAGACCACGCTGGCCTTCGAGAACCGCTTCCGCACCCGCGACGACAGCTATCGGACCCTGTCGTGGACGGCGGTGCCGGTGGACGGGCAGCTCTACTGCGTCGCCCGCGACGTCACCGAGAAGCGCGCCCGCGAGGTCAGCCTCGCCCAGGCCGAGGAGGCGCTGCGGCAGTCGCAGAAGATGGAGGCGGTGGGGCAGCTGACGGGCGGCGTGGCCCACGACTTCAACAACCTGCTGACCATCATCCGCTCGTCGGTGGACTTCCTGCGCCGGCCGAACCTCCCGGCTGAGCGGCGCGCCCGCTACATGGACGCGGTGTCCGACACGGTCGACCGGGCCGCCAGACTGACGGGCCAGCTCCTGGCCTTCGCCCGGCGCCAGGCCCTCAAGCCCGAGACCTTCGATGTCGGCGCCCGGCTCCGGGCCGTGGCGGAGATGGTCGACACCGTCACCGGCGCCCGAATCCAGGTCGTCGCCGACGTGCCGGAGCGCCCCTGCTTCATCTGCGCCGACGCCAGCCAGTTCGAGACGGCGCTCGTCAACATGGCCATCAACGCCCGCGACGCGATGGAGGGCGAGGGGACGCTCACCCTGCGGCTCGCCTCCGAGGCGGCGATGCCGGCCATCCGCGGCCACAGCCCGTCCCGCAACGCGTTCGCGGCCGTCAGCGTCACCGATACGGGCACCGGCATCGATCCCGAGCTGCTGGGGCGCATCTTCGAGCCGTTCTTCACCACGAAGGAGGTCGGCAAGGGTACGGGCCTCGGCCTCTCGCAGGTCATCGGCTTCGCCAAGCAGTCGGGCGGCGACGTCGACGTGGCCAGCACCCTCGGACGGGGCACGACCTTCACCCTGTACCTGCCGGAGGTGGACCCCGTCGAGGAACCGGTGCCCGAGGACGCCGGCGAGCTCGCCTGGGGCGAGGGGCGGCGCGTGCTCGTCGTCGAGGACAACGTGGAGGTCGGTCGCTTCGCCACGCAGATCCTGGAGGATCTCGGCTACGAGACGGCACTGGCCGCCAACGCGGAGGAGGCCCTGGAGCGGCTCGGCGACGACGGCGCCGGGTTCGATGCGGTGTTCTCGGACGCGGTCATGCCGGGCATGGGCGGCGTCGCCCTCGCCAGGGCGCTGCGCCGACGCCTTCCCGACCTGCCCGTGGTGCTGGCCTCGGGCTACAGCCACATCCTGGCGGAGGAGGGCGCCCACGGCTTCGAGCTCCTCCACAAGCCGTATTCCGCCGAGCAGATCTCCCGGGTCCTGAACAAGGTGAGCCGCAAGACGTCCCGGAGGGCCCCGACCACGGCCGCGGCCCGGTAGCGGCCGGGTTCCCGCCACGCGCTCCGGCCTGCCGCGGGCGCCCCCACGGCGCCGGGGGTCCGCTTGGCGCCCGCGCTGCACGCGGTATACCGCGTCGTCCCCCCACCCTCACCCTTGTCTCCTGCGATGCTGCGCGCGGCCCTCACCTGGTTCTTCCGCGACCGCACGAGCGGGCGCATCGTCATCGGCCAGTGGCCGAACGCGCCCCTGTGGTTGTTCGGCCTCGCCCAGGCCGTCGCCTGGCTCGCCGGCCCGGACACGGCGGTCGGCCGGTGGGCCGCGATCGCGTCCTGGATCGCGCTGGCGGTCTGGGCCGGCGACGAGCTGCTGCGCGGGGTCAATCCCTGGCGGCGCTGCCTCGGCGCGATCGTGCTGATCGGGTTGCTGATCCGCCTGATCGCCTGAGGCCGCCGATCCTGGCGACGCCCGGCGATCCGGGTGAAGCCCGGCGGAACAGAGGCCGGCCTCGCGCGTGATCCTCCGCCACAGGAGGAAACGATGAGCCCAGCCGATACGCCGGAGCCCGACAGCGACCCGATGCCCGGCCCCCTGACCCCGGAGGGGGACCCGCCGCCGAACCCGCCCACGCCGCAGCCGCCCGAGCCCATCCCCGAGGCCGATCTCGAGGAGGTCGAGGAGCAGCCGAGCTGAGGGGCTCGCGGCGAGCGCCCGCCCGCGGGGGCGCCCTCAATCCGTGAACGCCGCCTCCGGGAAGAGGCCCTGCCCTCTGCTCCCCGCCGTCGCGACGGCGATCGCGCCCGCGATCGCCTCCGCGGCGGCGCCCAGCTGGGCCCCGCTGTGCGTGGCCATCAGCTGGCAGCGGAACCGGGCCCGCCCGAGGCCGACCGCCGGGAATTCGAGGGTGTTCGCGACGGTGCCGCTCGCGTTCAGGTGCCTGCCGGCGACCCGGGCCGCGGCTTCCCGGCCGATCAGCACCGGCACGATCGCGGAGGGCGACCCGAGCACCGTGCAGCCCCGCCGGGCGAGCTCCTGCCGGAACAGCTTGCTGCCGGAGACGAGCTGCAGGCGCAGGGCACGGCCGGCATCCGACCGCACGATCTCGACCGCCCGGCTGACGACGGCGCATTGCAGGGGCGAGAGGGCGCTGGAGAAGGCGTGCGGGCCCGCGAACCAGCGCAGGAAGTCCTTCGCCCGCGCGTCGTTCGTGGCCACGAAGCCGCCGTTCGACGCGAAGGTCTTCGAGAAGGAGCCGACCACGAGGTCGACCTGCCCGAGCAGCCCCTGCGTGCCCAGCGTGCCCGTGCCGCCGGGACCCAGTGCGCCGAGATCGTGGGCCACGTCCACCACGAGCCGCGCGCCGTAGGCGCGGCAGGCGTCGAGGAGGCTCCTGAGGTCGGGGATGTCCGAATCCATCGCGGAGAGGCCCTGGGTCACCACCAGGATCGCGTTCTCCCGGTCCGTCTCCCGGATAGCCTGCAGGATCTCCCGCGCGTGGGCGCTGCTCAGGTGCCGGAAGCGGTGGACGTTGCGCGTGGCGGCCGCCGCCCCCTCCTGGAGGCCACCCTGGACCAGGGCGTCGAGGACGACGTGGTCCCGCTCGCGGATCAGCCCGCGGATGAGCCCGTAGCCCGCGCCCCATCCGGTAGGGAACAGGAGGACGTGGTCCATCTGAACGAGGTCGGCCAGGTCGGCCTCGAGCTTCAGCGAGTAGGGGTTGTTGCCGAGGAGCATGGCGGACCCGGCGCTGTGGATCCCGAAGTCCCGGATCGTCCGGACCGCGGCCTCCCGGATCGCCTCGTGCGCCGTCAGGCCGAGGTAGTCCTGAACCGCGAGGTTGATGCCGGTCCGCGGCGAGCCGCCGAGGTAGCCGATGCTCGCCACGGGCTCGGGCGGCGACGTCAGCGTCCTGGCGTAGGGGAAGTGGCCGCTCGCCACCCTGCCGCGCGTCCACGCCGCGTAGGCCTCGAGCCTGTCGAACAGATCGGCGCCGGCCGGGTTCGCGAAGTGCGCGTTGCTGCGGGAGAGCGGATCGCCTTCGTACTCTCCCACGATCGCCCCCTTCTGCGTCCCGGACCGTCCGCCGCGGATCCGGCGCGGCGTGCGACGCGGGCCCCGCCCGGCGTTCGCCCCGATGTTGGCATTGTCCGGCCCGCCGCGAAGGCTGGCGAAAAGGCGTAGCCGCGAACCCGCCTCCGGGCCGCACGAAAAACCCCGGGCGCGGGCGCCCGGGGTGCTTCGGTTCCGTCTGCGCGCGATGTCCGCCGCAGACTACTCGCGCGGGAGATCGCCGGCCGGGCCGCCGGCATGCGGGCCGGACAGGCGGTAGGCCGGGCCGCGGGCGGCGCGGAGCGAGCCCGTCGTCAGGGTGTCCCGGTCGCCGGTCCGGGCCTCGAAGCGGGGGGTGCCCGCGAGGCCGCCGGGCGCGGTGACGGCCGGGATGCCGGCGGGGGCGGTGTAGCTCTGCGCGAAGGCCGAGGTCGCGAGCGCGCCGAACAGGCCGAGGGTGAGGGCCGTCGCGGCGGCCGTGGAAGCAAGGCGGGTCATGACTGGATCCGATCGTCGAGCGCGGTCTCCGTCGTCGGGGCGGCAGACCGTGTGTTCTTGTACGAGGATGATCTGGGGGTGCCGGACCCCGGCCGTCGTGCCGTTTGGCACACGGGCCGATCGGCGCTTTGCTTCCGGTCTCGGAGCCGCGCCGGGCAGACCTGGGAAGCATACTGCACTGCAAAAAATTTTGGTTCGCCGCCAAGATTTTCTAGTCATCCGCCCGACGCATGACTGAGAGCTTCGCAACAACCTCGCGCGCTTCGAGCGAATGCAACATAACAGCGCGGCAGACGCACTTCTGCACTATGGTGCGTTGCAAAACGCGCAGATCGCAGCGCACAAAAACGTGGTTCAATCCCCTCAACGGCCGGCGTCCCGCGGCCAGTTCGGAGATCGACCATGCGCCCTGCTTCTCTCCTCACCCTGCTCCTGATCGGATCGGCTGTCTTCGCGGCGGATGCCGCCCGGGCGGACGAGGTGTTCCACCTCACGCCCCCGCTCTACCGCGAGCAGGCGCGGGCCACGCAGCAGGTCCGCCGGGCGGGCGAGCTGACCACCACGCCGCAGCCCCTGGCGCCGGCGACCGCCGCGCCGGCCGCCGTCAAGGTGGTGGCCGAGGCCGCCGCCGCCCGCTGAGACGGGGCGCCGCGTCGCACGCCGGCGACGCGGCGGATCCCGGCGGCCGCCGCGCCGGTTGGCCCGGCACGACCCTTGCTCCGCCAGGGGTCAGCCGCAGCCCTCCGGGGGGCGCGGAAGGCCTCGCCCGGAACCCGGGCGGGGCAGGGGAGGCGGGGAGGACGCGCCATCTGACGCCGCGGAGGATCTTCCGTTGCTCTACGGACTCTTTTTCCTGACGTGCCTCGCCGCGAACCCGACGCACTGCGTCACGCGGGTCCACTACTTCAACGAAGAGGTGACGACCCCGCAGCAATGCCTCTCGGTGGCCCAGCCCCAGATGGCGGAGTGGCAGAACACCCACGACCGCTGGCGCGTCGCCCGCTTCCGCTGCGGCAAGCCGCCGAGGGACGACGGCGCGCGGATCTGAGCGTCGCGCGGGGCCACGAAGACAGTTGACAGGGGCGGGCCGGCGGGTTGAGCTTGGTTGCTCGGGGGTTCACCACGAGGTGGCCAATGAGCAACTTCGACCCAATCCTGAACTGGACGCTGAAGCGCGGCTCCCATCCCTTCCCGGGCCCTGACGGCGGGACGTGCATCAACGAGGCGGCGGTGGTGGCGCACGGCTACCCCTACCGGCCGATCAAGTCGTCGCTCGCGATGCCGCCCTGCTTCTCGCGGCCGATCTGCCGCTTGGCGCTCTACCTGAACGACGAGGCGAGCGACGCGCAGCGCCAGCGCCTGCTCCCGTTCGTCACCCGGCTCGCCTGCGCGGACATCCCGGCGGTCGAGGCGCGGCGGGCGGCCTTCATCCGCTCCCACATCGACCTCGACGGTCCGCTGCCGATCCACGCCACCTTCGACGAGGGCATCCGCGTCCTCGAAGGCGCCCTGGCCATCGGCCGCAAGGCGGACCCGCTCGGCCTGGACGACGCGCAGGACCGGCTGGACGGCGCGCGGAGCGCGGCCCCGCCGCCGCGACCGGAGGCAGTCTGGTCCCTGCCGGCGAAGCTGAGGGCCTGGCTGGGCCAGGCGGCGCAGTCCGAGGGCGTGCCCTGAGGGCAGGGCGCGGGTCCCGGTGCGCTAGGCCGTCTCCGAGACCTCGCCGTAGCCCCGGGCCGGGTGCGGCGCACCGGCTCCCCGCGCGCGGCGGCTTCGCGGCACCGCGGGCACCGCGACCGCGTCGCCGAGGAGGCGGCGGCCGGACGCGAGGACCTGCAGGATCTGCGGCCCGGCCTGCAGGGCGAGCGCCCGCCGCTCGAGGCTGCGCAGGCGGGCGACGAGGGCGGGGCTCGGCGCCACCGCCTTGGCGAGGCTCGCCTGTACCAAGAACGTCGCCAGCCGCCCGAGGTCTGTCGCGTCGCGTTCGTCCATTCGTTGCATGCCCGGCCCCCTTTTGATGTGCCCGCAGCGGCATTCAGGCATCCCGGAACCATTATTGCAATCTTTGGTTGTATTGATCGACCAGTCCGTGCGCCCCGAAAACTACTGAGCCCGGCTGCGGCCGCCTCGCAGATCCTGGACGATGCGGCGGCCCCGCGCGCGGGGTCCGGGTCGGAGCGGTGCGGCATCGGGTCGGGCGGCGTTCCGGAGCGGCCCCCGGCGCCCCATTTCACCGGCATCGACCCTCGCGCGGACCGCGCGCGGGAAGGTCAGGGAACCCGCGGTTCCGACCGGCCGTTCGCTCAGCGCACGGCCGCTGGGCCGCCAGATGAGGTCACCATGAACAAGACGATGATCCGCACGGCCCTCGTGCCCGCCCTGCTCCTCGGGCTCTCCGGCGCGGCCCTGGCCTGGGGCGGCGGGGGCGGGGGCGGGGGCGGCGATGGCGGCAGCGGCCTCTCGCCCTATGCCGCGCTGAGCGGCAACGACCGCTCGGCGGGGGTCAACAACGGCAACTACCGCGACCCTCGCCTCGACCCCTACGTCCAGACCTATCCGCGCTACGAGCGGCCGGTGCGCAGCTACGAGCGCCCCGCCCGCCGCCCGTACTACGGGAATCCGTACTAGGGACCCACGCGCGAACCTCCCGCGCCGTCGTGCGCGGGGGGAGGACCGCCCGATGATCGGGAGCCGTGCGGGAGGCCCCCGGGCGTCCTACGGCGCCCGGCCGGGCGCCGACCGGCGTTGGGCGGGCGCCCGGTGCTTGCGGCCGAGCCCCTGCCGGCGCGCCAGCGCGGCGCGCTGCTCGGAATAGCTCGCGGCCGTCATCGGGTAGTCGGCCGGCAGGCCGTACTTCGCGCGGTAGCCCTCCGGGGTCAGGCCGCGGAGCGTCAAGTGCCGCCGCAGCGCCTTGTAGGGCCGCCCATCCTCGAAGCTGATCAGCGCCTCGTGGCCGATCGACCGCTGGATCTCGGCCGGCCCGGGCCGCGCGGCCGGCGGTTCGGTCGACGCCGTGCCGTCGAGGGCGGTGAGGGCCGCGTGGACCCGGCGCAGCAGCGGGGACAGTTCGGCGGCCGGCAGCGCGTTGCCGGCGACGTAGGCCGAGACGAGGCCGGCCGCGAGATCGAGCCTGTCCGAACCAGGCATCGACGGTTCAGATCGATGTAGATCGCTCATGTTCCGAATCCAATGTTCGTTTCGTCTCCTTGTTCTCGGTCGCAAGGAAAAACAGTCAAGACTACAGCGCAATCTCAACCTTAACGAAGTCTTTACAATACGGATCAAGAGCGATCGAACGGCGGGATCAGATGGTCTCGTAGGCGAACAGGATCGCGATCAGGGACAGGCCGATCAGGCCGGCCACGAAGCAGATGTCGGCCGAGCGCTCCAGGCGCAGGGCGAAGCGGTGCTCGGCCGTCAGGCGCATCGACAGGTAGGACGAGGCCGCGCTCGCCAGGAACAGGATGGCGGCGAGGGCGGCGTACTCGTCGACGTGGCTCGGGCCCGAGCGGGCCTCGACGATCTTCACGAGGCCGATCAGTGTGGTGCAGACCCCGATCATGGTGCCGGCGGTCGGCAGGATGTGGTGCGAGAGGCCGACTGCCCGGGCATCCCGCCGCGGGTCCGGGTGCGCGTCTCGGCGCAGGTCCGGGTGCGCGTCTCGGCGCAGGTCTGGCCGCAAGCCGGTCATCGGGCCCTCCGCAGCGGACGAACCCGCTGAGAGTTGCGCGCATCCCGCGCGCGATGCAACGCGAGCGTGCGGCCTCCGGAGATGCGGCGGGCGGGCGCGGGGCCCTCAGGCGCAGGCCCGGATGGGCGGTTCGGCCGCCGCAAGGTCGGCCGAGCGCGCCAGCAGCTCGGATACCTTCTCGTCCGGCATCGGCCGGGCGAGGAGGTAGCCCTGGACCTCGCTGCACTGGTCGAGGGTCAGCATGGCGAGCTGGCCGACCGTCTCGACGCCCTCGGCGGTGACGGAGAGGCCCAGCGCCCGGCCGAGCCCGAGGATGGCCTGCACCACCGCCCGCCCGCCCTCGCGGTGCTCGATGTCGGCGATGAACTGCCGGTCGATCTTGATCACGTCGAAGGGGAAGCTGCGCAGGTAGCTCAGCGAGGAGTAGCCGGTGCCGAAATCGTCCATCGCGAGCCTGACGCCGAGCGCCTTGAGCTCGCCCAGCAGGCGGCGCGCCCGCTCGGCATCCTCCATCAGCACGCCCTCGGTGATCTCGATCTCGAGGCGCTCCGGCGCGAGGCCCGCCTCCGAGAGGGCCGCGGTGACGATCTCCACGAGGTGGCCGTCGCGGAACTGGATCGGCGAGACGTTCACCGAGACGCCGATCCCGGGCCAGGCCGCGGCCGCCCGGCAGGCGGTCCGCAGGATCCAGGTCCCGAGCGGCACGATGAGGCCGCTGCGCTCGGCCAGCGGGATGAAGTCGGCCGGGCTGATGCGCCCGCGCTCGGGGTGCGACCAGCGCACCAGCGCCTCGACGCTGTTCACGCGCTGCCCCCGGGTGCCGAAGCGCGGCTGGTACTCGAGGAAGAACTCCCCGGCGGCGATCCCGCGGCGCATGTCGTCGGCGAGCGTCCGGGAGGAGACGATCCGGTCGTTCATCTCCGGGGCGAAGAAGCTGTAGGTGCCCCGCCCGTTCTGCTTCGATCGGTAGAGCGCGGTGTCGGCGCAGCGCATCAGTTCGTCCGGCGTGGTCCCGTCGTTCGGCGAGACCGAGATGCCGATCGAGATCCCGACCTTGATCTCGCCGCCCTCGGTGACGATCGGCTGGCCGACGGCCGCGACGAGGTGCTGGCAGAACGGCTCGATCTCGTCCTCGGCGAGGTCGGGGGCAGCCACCACGAACTCGTCGCCGCCGACGCGGGCGACGATCTGGTCGCTGCGCAGGGCCCGGCGCAGGCGGTCGGCGATCTCGCCGAGCACCCGGTCGCCGACGTGGTGGCCGAAGCTGTCGTTGATCGGCTTGAAGCGGTCGAGGTCGAGGTAGAGCACCGCGAGGCGCGCGCCGGGCGCGGCGAGGGCCGCGGCCATGAAGCTCGCGAGCCGCAGCCGGTTCGGCAGGGCGGTGGCGGCGTCGTGCTGGGCCTGGCGCTTGGCGTCCTCGAAGGCCTCCGCGAGGCTCACGTCGGCGGTCACGTCGGTGGCGAACTTGATGACCTTGTAGGGGCGCCCGTTCAGGTCGAGGATCGGGTTGTAGGAGGCGCGGATCCAGATCTCGCGGCCGTCCTTGCCGAGCCGCTTGTACATGCCGGTGTGGAAGCGCCCGGCGCGCAGGGTCTCCCAGAAGGCGGCGTACTCGGCGCTGGCCGCGACGCTCGGCTCCACCAGCATCCGGTGGTGGCACCCGCGGATCTCCGCGAGGCCGTAGCCGAGGGTCGCGAGGAAGTTCTCGTTGACGTCGAGGATGGTGCCGTCGAGGGCGAGCGTCACCACCCCCTGGGACTTGGCGATCGCCGCGACCTGGCCCTCGTGGTCGGCCTGCCGCAGCTTCTCCCGCGTCACGTCGGTGGCGTACTTCACGATCTTGAGCGGCCGCCCGCTCATGTCGAAGACCGGGTTGTAGCTCGCCTGCAGCCAGATCTCCCGGCCGTCCCGGCCGATCCGCTTGAACTCGCCGGACTGGTACGTGCCCCGGGCGAGCGCCGCCCAGAAGGCCGCGTAGGCCGGGCTCCCGGCGACCTCCGGCTCGACGAACAGGCTGTGGTGGCGCCCGCGCACGTCGGCGAGCCGGTAGCCCGTCGCGTCGAGGACGTTGTCGTTGGCGTCCAGGATGGTGCCGTCGAGGGCGAAGGCCATGACGCATTGCGCCTTGTGGATCGCCGCGATCTGGCCCTGCTGCTCCGCCTGCCGGAGCTTCTCGTCGGTGATCGGGGTCGCGTAGGTGACGACCCGGACCGGGCGCCCGCTCATGTCGAAGATCGGGTTGTAGCTCGCCTGCAGCCAGACCTCCCGGCCGTCCCGGCCGATCCGGCGGTACTGCCCGCTCTGGTGCTCGCCCCCCTCGAGGGCCCGCCAGAAGGCGGCGTACTCGGCGCCGTGCGCGAAGGCGCCGTCGACGAACATCCGGTGGTGGCGCCCCGCGATCTCCTCCAGGCGGTACCCGAGGGCGGCGAGGTAGCGCTCGTTGGCCTCCAGGATCGTGCCGTGCAGGTCGAAGGTCGCGATGCAGTGCGACTTGTGGATCGCCGCCACCTGCCACTGGAAGTCGGCCTGCCGCAGGCGCTCGCGGGTGATGTCGGTGGCGAGCTTGATGACCTTGAAGGGGCGGCCGGCGAGGTCCAGCACCGGCGTGTAGATGGCCTGCAGCCAGACCTCGCGCCCGTCCCGGGCCCGGCGCACGTACTCCGCCGCCTGGTAGCGGCCCGAGCCGAGGCTCTCCCAGAAGGCCCGGTACTCGTCGCTCTCCGCGTAGTCGGGCTCGACGAACATGCGGTGGTGGCGCCCCACCACCTCCTCGCGGGCGTAGCCCATCACCTGCAGGAACAGCGCGTTGGCGTCCAGGATGGTGCCGTCGAGGGCGAAGTGGACCACCGCCTGCGAGGCGTTGATCGCCTCGACCTGCCCTCGGTCGGCCGCCGCCTGGAGCTGGGTCGCGGAGATGTCGCTCGCGAGCACCACCACCTCCTCGACGCGGCCGTCCGCGCCGGCGAGCGGCGTGTAGGTCGCCCGCAGCCAGATCTCGGACCCGTCCCGGCGCAGGCGCCGGCAGCGGACCGTGTGCGCCGCGCCGGCGGCGACGGCGGCCCAGAGGTCCTCGGCCGCGGCGCGGTCCTCGGGGTGGCAGAGCCTCGCGTGGGGCTGCCCGGCGAGGTCGCCGAGCTCGTAGCCGAACCAGCGCAGGAAGCGGTTGTTCGCCCGCAGGATCCGCCCGTCCGGCGCGAGCACCAGGGTCCCCCGGGTCCCGTTGAGGGCCCGCAGCTCGGCCGGCACGTGCCCGGCCTCGCAATCGTGCGCCTCCGGGAGCGTATCGAGCTCGGCAAGAACGCTCGCAGGCATGGTCAGGTCCGGATCTCGGCGCCGCGACACCCGTCGTCGCGAACCCTTCACAGCATTCACCTACGTTATTGGCAGTTAATGGCGCTTTAAGGGAGGGGATCAACCAGCACACGTATGCTGATGCATTGTACATCCCAGGTTGTATAGGTGAGGTTGCGCGGACGAGAGCTTGCTCGGCCGGGGCCGGGGAGGCCGGCCCTCAGGCCAGCATGTAGGCGAGGAGCGCGCGCAGCTGGGCGGGCTTGATCGGCTTGAGCATGAGCTCGCAGCCGAGCGCCTGGACCTCGCCCTCGATGGCCGGGCCGTAATCGGCGGTCGCCACGATGGCGGGGACCGGGCGGCCGCGCACGCGCCGCATGTGGTGGACCGCGTCGAGGCCGCACAGCCCGTGGTCGAGGTGGTAGTCCACGATCATCAGGTGCGGCTCGGCGGCCCCGCCGTCGAGGCTCGCGGTCATCTCGGCGAGGCTGCGGAAGGCGTGGACCTCCGCGTCCCAGTTGCGCAGCAGCCGGCGCAGGGCCTCCGCGGTGGCGGGGTCGTTCTCGACGACGAAGACCCGGGCGCCCGTGAGCGTGGTGGTGACGGGGGCAGCCGGGCTCACCGCGTCCGGCGCCCCGTCGAGGACCGGCAGGGTCAGGCTCACGCGGGTGCCGTGGCCGACCCGCGAGGCGAGGTCCAGGGGGTGGTCGAGGGCCGCCGCCATGCGGCGGACGATCGACAGGCCGAGGCCGAGGCCGACCTCGCCGTCCTCGGGGCTCGCGGCGCCGCGGTGGAACTCGTCGAACACGAGCTCGCGCTCGTGCTCCGGGATGCCGCGGCCGGTGTCGATGACGGCGATGCGGCAGGCGTCCCCGCGGGCCTGCGCGGCGACCAGGATGCCGCCCCGCTCGGTGTAGCGCACGGCGTTCGACACGAGGTTCTGGAGGATGCGGTAGAGCAGCACCACGTCGCTCGCCACCACGAGGTCGGGGACGCGGGTGACGAGGCGCAGGTCCTTGCGGGCCGCGAAGGGCAGGAAGCTCGCCGCGAGGCCGGAGACGAGGTCGCGCAGGCGCACCGGCGCCACCGCCGGGCGGACGATGCCGGCATCGAGCTTCGAGATGTCGAGGAGGGCCTTGATGAGGTCCTCGATGGTCTGCAGGCCCCGCTCCACCTGGCCGGTGATCGCCTGCGCCTCCTGCCCCAGCGCCAGCCCCGAGAGGGCCGAGACCGAGAGCCGGGCGGCGTTGAGGGGCTGGAGCAGGTCGTGGCCGGCGGCGGCGAGGAAGCGGGTCTTCGAGCGGTTGGCGGTCTCGGCCTCCTCCTTGGCCGCGACGAGGGCGGCGTTCGAGCGCTCCAGCGCCTCCATCAGGGCGGTCAGCTCGCGGGTGCGGGCGCGGACCTGCCCGTCGAGCATGATCGCGGTCTGGAACAGGGCGTAGGCGCCGCCCTGCTGGTCCATGGTCCGTTCCACGTGGGCCATCAGCGAGGCGTTGATGCGCTCGAGCTTCTCGATGCGGCGCGCGAGGTCGGGCGCGTCGGGGGCCGCGCCGAGGCTCATCGGCCGCCGGCCCGGCCGATGGCGACCCCCGTGAAGGTCTGGTTGAGGTGCAGCGAGCGGTACTGCTCGCCGTAGGTCTCGAAGCCGACGACGTTGAAGCGCCGGTAGAGGTCGCAGATGCCCTGCCGGACCTGGCGCATCTCGGCGTCGAGGCGGCGCAGCACGCAGTCGAAGCCGATCACGAGGTCGATCCCGCCGAGCTCGTCGTCGAGCCGGTCGAGCTCGGCCTGCGTGGTCTCCACGATGCCGCGGGGCTCGGCGAGCGTCAGCACCACGCCCTCGTCGATGGCGCAGAAGAAGCTCAAGGAGCCGTCCTCGTTGAGGTAGCGGATCGAGCGGCAGAAGTACTCGCCGCCGATCTTCACCGCGAGCGGGTAGGCCGCGAAGCTCATCGGCGAGAGGCTCTCGGGGTCGAGGCCGACCGACATGGCGTATTCGCGGGCGGCCGGCTCGGCGTTCAGCTCGTGCACGCGCCGCTCGCCCTCGTCGGAGCGGGTGACCACGAACTTCTTGGGCGTCGGCGCGAAGTTGTCGCTCTTGAAGATCTGGATCGGGAAGCTCGTCTGCACGAGGAGCAGCACCGCCGCGTTGCGGTGGACGGCGCCGCCCCAGATCAGAACCGTGTCGCGGAAGTTGAGGTCGTCGCCGGCCGAGCCGCCGACCAGGGGGATGCCGTCGAGAGCCCAGGCGATCGCCGAGACCACCGTCTCCTCGGCGTTGGTGAGCCCGTCGATGAGCGACAGGGCGAAGCGGCATTCGTCCTCGCCGTCGGGGCAGGCCGCGTCGAGGCCGCGGCGCAGCGCCCGGACCGCGGAGGCGGTGCGCTCCACGTCGTGCTCGCCGATGCCGCCGAGGAGCGTCGAGACGATGCGGAAGCCCGCCCGCGGGAAGGCGAGGGCCACGAGGCCGCGGTCGATGCCGCCGCCCGGCGTGATGCCGCCCGAGGTGGTGCAGCCGGCGATCTCGGTCCCGGGCAGGCGGGCGGTGAGCGCGGCGTTGACGGCCTCGGGGCCGTAGTCGCGCGAGAAGAACACCAGGAGCTGGCCGATGTCGCGCCCGGCGAGCGCCAGGGCCACGGCCCCGGCGGCGTCCTCGGCCGCCTCCGCATCGGTCCAGATCGTCACCGCGCCGCAGCGATGCGCACGCGTCTGCGTGCTGTGCGCCACGCCGCGCCTCCCATGTCCGCGCGGATTCGATCGCCCGCCATTCAGTTTGGGGCGAAGTATGTCGCGCCGAGCGTCCGGTTGCAACAGCGGGCCCGATGCCCGCCGTCAGGCCTTGAGGTTGCAGGCCTTGAGAGTGAACGTCGCGGTGGCGCCCGGATAGCGCGCGACGAGCCGCGCCCCGGCCTCGGGCCCCAGCACCATCGCGGCGGTGGAGAGGCCGTCGGCGAGGAGGCCGCTCCCCGCCCGCACCGTCACGGCCGCGAGCGCCCGGGGCGAGCGGCCGGTGGCCGGATCGAAGATGTGGTGGTCAGAAAAATCGGCCGAGAAGGCGGTGGCGTAGTCGCCCGACGTCGCGGCGAAGCCCGTGAAGGGGTCGAGCACCTCGGCGATCCGGCCCGGCCGGCGCGGGTCGGCGATGCCGAGGCGCCAGGGGCTGCCGTCGGCGTGCGCCCCCCGCGCCCCGAACTCGCCGGTGTCGAGGAAGGCGTCCGCGATGGCGTGGGGGGTCAGCGCCGCCATCGCCCGGTCGGCGGCGAGCCCCTGCGCGATCCCGTTCAGGGTGAGCGCGGTGCCGGGCTCCAGGAAGATCCGGCCGGGCTCCCGCCGCACCCGCCCCCAGCCGATCCGCGCGCGCGCCGCCGCGAGGGCGGCCGGGTCCGGGCGCGTCCCCCGGGCGGCGGCCTCGGCCCAGAGGGGCCAGAGGGGCTGCACGGTCGGGTCGAAGGCGCCGCCGCTCGCCGCGGCGAGGTCGAGGGCGAAGCCCAGCGCCTCGTCGAGCAGCGGGTCCGGCGCGTCGAGGCGGCCGTCCCGGTTGAGCCGGGCCAGCGCGCTGTCGGGCCGCTGCAGGCTCAGGGCCCCCTCGACGGCCCGCACCGCCCGCATCGCATCGTCGAGGGCGGCCTCGGCCGCCGCGGCGCTCGGGCCGGCGACGGTCAGCGCGACCGTGGTGCCGAGCGCCGTGCCGGCGCGGGTGCGGGCGACGAGCCCGCGCGCCCGGGCGAGCGCCGCGAAGCCCGCCCGCCCCAGGCCGAGGGCGGCGAGGCCGCCGGCCGCCCCGAGGAGGAGCCGGCGCCGCTCCGGGGCGGGGCGGAGGCGAAAAGGTCCCGGGGCGCCGGTCATTCGGCGGCCTCCGCGACCGCGAGCGCGCGCCCCCGCCGGCGGGCGATCACCTGCGGCACGCACTGCGCGGGATCGTGGATGATCGTCACGCAGTCCATGCACTGGAAGCACTCGGCGTAGTCGATCCGGCCCGAGGGCACGATCGCGTCGTAGCGGCAGCGCACCCGGCAGAGCTGGCAGGGGGAGCCGCACTCGGCCCGGCGGGGGATCCAGTCGAACAGGCGCAGCCGGCCGAGCACCGCGAGGCCCGCCCCGAGGGGGCAGAGGTAGCGGCAGAAGCCCTTGTAGACGAAGAGGTTGAGGAGGATCAGCCCGGCCCCGTAGAGCACGAACGGCCAGGCGCGCACGAAGTAGAGCGTGATGGCGGTCTTGAACGGCTCGACCTCGCTGAAGGTGTCGGCGAGGGGCGAGCCGAGCGCTGCGGCCCCGAGGATTACGGCGAGCACCGCGTATTTGAGGCCCCGCAGGGGCCGGTCGATCCGGGGCGGGACGACGCGCTGGCGCAGGCGCAGGGGCCGCGCCGCCCAGGCGGCGAGTTCCTGCAGGGCGCCGAACGGGCAGAGCCAGCCGCAGAAGGTGCCCCGGCCCCAGACCACGAGGGTCGCCAGCACGAAGGCCCAGAGCAGGAGCGAGGGCGGATCGTAGAGGAGGAAGCTGAGGTCGTGGGTCTGCGTCGCCGCCCGCACGAGGCCGACGAGGGTCACGATCGAGAGCTGCGCCTGCGCGTACCAGCCGACGAAGCCGAGGGTGAGGGCGAGGAACGCCAGCCGGAACGCGCCGAAGCGGGGCTTGTCGGCCACGAGGCCCCGCTGGCGCACCAGCACCGGCACCAGCACGCCGAGCATGGCGGCGAGGATTCCGAGCTCCGCCGCCCGGGGGCGCCAGGAATCGACCCAGCTCGGCCCGGCCTCCGGCGCCTCGCGGGTGAACAGGTCGGCCGGCAGGGCGTAGTCCGCGGAGAACTCGCGGGTGGCCCGCTCGGGGAAGATCTGGCCGCGCTCGCGCGCCACCTTCACGGTGAGGCTCCAGGGCGCGGCGGGGTCGAAGCCCGCCTGCTGCACCACCTTGAGGATCGTCCAGGGGCCCTCCGCCAGCGCCTTGGGCAGTTCCTCGATCCCGCGGCGCTCGATCGCCATGTCGCGGGCGTTCACCTGCAGGCCGCCCTGGGTGATGCCGAGCCGGTCGGGGATCGAGCCCAGCACGAAATCCTCCCCCAGCGGGTTCAGGCGCCCGGCGGTGATCACCAGCACCGCGTGGTCGCCGGGGCCGAGCTCGCGCATCACCCGCGCGAAGGCGGCGTCCCCGAGCAGGTTGCGGCCGATCGTCGGCACGTTGAGGTAGGCGAAGGTGAGGTCGGTCAGCGGCTCGTCCGCCGGGCCGCCGTCGATGCCCGCGAGGGCGGTACCCGCGAAGGCCCGGTCGGCCTCGCCGTTCGTCACCGTGAAGCGCTTCAGCCAGCCGCGCCGCGCGAGCTCGGCCACGGAGAGCGGCGCGTAATCCGGCCTGGCCTCGACCCGGAGGCCGGCGCTGGCGGCCGCGCCGAAGCCGAGCTTCGCCCGGGCGACGGCCAGCGCCGAGGCCAGGATCGTCTCGTTGATCACCCGCGTGGAGGCGGTCGCCATCGAGACGCCGTCGACCACGCCCTGCGGCGAGGCCCCGTTCGCCCGGGCGTTCGGCCGCCCGACCCGGATGGCGCGGCGCGCCGAGAGGCCCGCATACTGCTCCACGAAGGCGAAGAGCGGCCCCTCGCCGAGGCCTTCGAGGAAGACCGGCTCGTGGTGCGAGAGCACCCGCGCGTCGCGGAAGCTGCCGTCCGGCGCCAGCGCCACCAGCAGGTTCGGGGGCGTGCCGCCGAAGCCCGGGATGCGGGCGAAGTCGCCGGATTCGAAGGCGTAGGCGAACACCTCGTAGGAGCCCGCCTCCTGCTTCAGGATCGGCCAGACCGGCAGCGCCTCGTCGCGCTCGCCCACCACGAGGGGGGCCGGGAAGAACCGCTCCAGGGCCGCCCGGTCGAGGGTGCCGGCCCGGGCGGGGAGGGCGGCGAGCAGGAGCAGGACGAGGGCCCGCAGAAACGCCCCCCAGCCCGCCGAACCGCGGCCCCCGACGATCCGCATCGCTCCCCGCTCCCGCCCTCCGTCATCCCGGGGCCGCGCAGCGGAGCCCGGGATCCAGACCCGCCGCGGGTGCCCGATCCGGCGCTGTCGGCGCCCCTGGATTCCGGGCTCGCCTGCGGCGCCCTGGAATGACGGGGCTGGTGGGTGCGCCCCGCAGGGACGGAGCCGTCCGCCCCGGCTCACCGCTCCGCCCCGGCCGACTTGTCATCCGTAGGCTTGTCGTCCGCGGGCTTGTCGTCCCCGGCCTTTCCGTCCGGCCGCACTGCGGCGCCCCAGGGGAAGCGCCCGACCTTGATCGACTTGATCGCCCGCTGGCTCGCCACGTCGATCACCGTCACGTCCCCCGAGACGCCGTTCGTGGTGAGCAGCCGGTCGCCCTCCGGGGTGAGCGCCAGGTGCCAGACCCGGCGCCCCACCAGGATGTAGTTCAGAACCGCGAAGCTCGCGGTGTCGACCACCGCCACCCGGTCCGAGGGCCCGAGCGCCACGAAGGCGCGGCCCCCGTCCCGCGACAGGGTGATGCCGACCGGCTGGATGCGGTCGCCCGACACCCCCTTGATCGCGAACGCGATGGTGTGGACCACCTGCCGGCTCGCCACGTCGATCACCGAGACCGTCCCGCCGATCTCCGAGGACACCCAGAGCCGGCGGCCGTCGGCGCTGAACTCGGCGTGGCGCGGGCGCTGGCCCACCGGCGTCGCGTCGACGGCCGTCAGGCTCGGCACGTCGATCCAGTGGACCATGTTGGTGGTCTCCGACGTCGTCACCGCGATTGTGCCGTCGGGGCTCACCGCCATGCCCTCGGGCTCGATGCCGACGTCGATCTGGGCGAGCACCTTGCGGGTCAGGGCGTCCACCACCGTGGTGGTGGCGTTGTTCTCGTTGGCGATGAACAGCGTGCGCCCGTCCGGCGCCAGGGCGAACTGCTCCGGGTCCTCGCCGGAGGGCAGGTCGTGCAGGAGCCGGCCGCTGGCGGGGTCGATCACCTGCACGGCGTCCGAGTCGCTCGCGCAGAGGAACAGCCGGCTCCCGTCCCGGGAGAAGACGAGGCCGCGCGGGCGCCGGCCCACGGGGAAGGTGCGGGTGACCTCGAAGGTCGCGGTGTCGATCACCGAGACCGTGTTGTCGCGCTCGTTCGAGACGAAGACCTCGTGCGCGGCGGCCGGGCCGGGGGCGGCGCAGGACAGGAGGCAGGACAGGGCGCAGACCAGGAGCAGCAGGGCAGGGCGGATCATCACGGGCCTCGGTCTCCTCCGCGCATCGCCCGGCAGGCGCTCTCGGGCTCGTCGAGGCCGAGCGTGTCGAGGTCGGTGCGCTTGTGCAGGAAGCCCTCGACGGGGGCGGCCGCCACCACGGCGCCGGGCCAGAGCACGAAGACGGGCTGGCGCAGCTGCCCGTTCCAGGGCCGGAAGCCGAGGGCGCGCCCCTTGAAGCCGCCGACCTCGAAGGCCGGGGACAGGATGAGGTCCCGCACCCGGTCGGGATCGGCCGAGCGCAGCTGCACAGCCGCCTCGCCGACCGCGTGGACCGCCATCCAGCCGGCCCAGTCCACCGGGTCCATCTCGCGGGCAGGCATGTCACGGGCAGGGCTTGCGAGCTTGCGGAAGCGCTCCTGCAGCTGCACCGCCGCCCAGGCCTCCACCGCCCGGCCCCAGGCGGCGGGCACGAGCCCTTGCGTGCCGACGACGGGGCGGGGCGAGGCGGTGTTGTAGACGAGGTTGGGGCCGAACTGCCCGGCCTCGTCGGCCACCGCCACCACGTCGTGCTCGGGGCCGCGGGTGACGAGGGCGAACTCGCGCAGGGCCGAGTCGCGCAGGTCCGCGCCG
>NZ_JBKFBF010000110.1:0-311 GCF_053346035.1 Methylobacterium sp. A54F
GTTCATGGCGATCCTGGACATCCAGATCGTCTCCGCCTCCCTCAACGAGATCCAGGCCGGCCTCTCGGCCTCGGCCGGCGAGATCCCCTGGGTCCAGACGAGCTACCTGATCGCCGAGGTGATCATGATCCCGCTCTCGGGCTTCCTGTCGCGGGTGATCTCGACGCGCTGGATGTTCACGATCGCGGCGGGCGGCTTCACGCTGATGAGCCTGATGTGCGCGGCGAGCTCGTCCATCGGCGAGATGATCGTCTGGAGGGCGCTGCAGGGCTTCATCGGCGGTGGCATGATCCCCACGGTCTTCGCCTCGG
>NZ_JBKFBF010000111.1:0-311 GCF_053346035.1 Methylobacterium sp. A54F
GCATCAGGGCCGCGCGGGCATCGCGCCCGTCGAGCCGGAAGGCGACGCCCTTGCAGGCGCCGCCCCGGTCGAGCGCCAGCACGAAGCCGGGCCGTGCCGCGGTGCCGCGGAAGCGCCGCTGCATCAGGCAGAAGCGGCGGTGGTAGCCCCGCACCACGCCGACGCGCTCCTCCAGGGCCGCGAATTCCGGCTTCCACATCAGGGAGCCGTAGGCGAACACCCAGATCTCCCCGCCGGCGCCGGGCCTGTCGGCCACGGCCCGCTCCAGGCCCGGCAGCAGCTCGGCGTCGCTGAGGAGGTGCTGGGCGGTG
>NZ_JBKFBF010000112.1:0-310 GCF_053346035.1 Methylobacterium sp. A54F
CAGGTTCATGCGGTCGTCGCTCTCGCTCCGCTCGCCACCCATCATGGTACCACGCCCCCACTCTTCGAATTTTGGCCGGACGCTCTAGCTTTCAGTCCAATGATGCACAATCATCCGGTGCACAATGCAGACGTCTACCGAGGTGCGGCGGACCCGCGCAGCGACGGAACGAGACCTGTGCCAGCGCGGGACCGACGCGGGCACCCGGCCGGCGTCCGCGGCCAGACAGCAGAACTCGTGCCGACCGGTTCGAGCCGCTCTTGCGGAACACTTGCGGAACGTTTAGCCTGTTCGCTGTTTGTTTCTGCGA
>NZ_JBKFBF010000113.1:0-310 GCF_053346035.1 Methylobacterium sp. A54F
CCGATCGAACTTGAAGCGGCCGACGTACTCGGCGGCCAGATGCTGCGCCTCGGCGGGGCTGCCCCCGTTGCCCGCAAAGAGCAGCTTGCCGCCGCCGCGGGCAACCGTCAGGGCGCGATCGGCTGCATCGGCGACGGCGGCCTGCAACTTGGGATCACCGGCCAGCGTCGCGAACAACGCGGCAGCTTCATCGAGGGCGTTCGAGACGACGGCGTTCATCTATGCGCTCCCCCGGTGAGGCCCGAAGCGGGCGGCATCCGCCGCCGTTCGCCGGATGGCGGTGTCGAGGTCGGTCCATACGTCCAGTCCG
>NZ_JBKFBF010000114.1:0-310 GCF_053346035.1 Methylobacterium sp. A54F
AGCGCAGCGCAGCGAAGCCTCGAAGGAGGGCTCCAGGAAGCTCCGCGCCGTCCGGAGGGCATCCGAGGCCCGCCTCCAGCGGCCGCCTCAGGTCGCGGCCGCGGGGGGGCAGGGTCCCCAAAAGGCAGCCCTCACCGCGGCGGGTGGCGGCGGGCCCAGTGCTCGGCGATGTCGACCCGGCGGGCCACCCAGACGCGGTCGTGGGCGGCGACGTGGCCGAGGAAGCGGGCCAGCGCCGCGACGCGTCCGGGGCGGCCGACGAGGCGGCAGTGCAGGCCGACCGACATCATCTTCGGGGCGGTCTCGCCCT
>NZ_JBKFBF010000115.1:0-309 GCF_053346035.1 Methylobacterium sp. A54F
CCATGTTCCGATGCACGATGTTCACGCTGCCGGCCGCGCTCTGCATGTTCACCGACATGTCGCGGGTCACCGCAGCCTGCTCGGTGACGGCCGAGGGCACGCTGAGCGAAATGTCGCTGAGCTGGCCGATCGAGGCGGCGATCGCCTCGATGGCCTCCACGGAATGCGCCGTGGCGCCCTGCACGGCCCCGATCTGCGTGGCGATCTCCTCCGTGGCCCGGGAGGATTGCCCGGCGGGCGCCTTGACCTCCGCGGCCACCACCGCGAAGCCGCGACCGGCCTCGCCGGCGCGGGCCGCCTCGATCGTAG
>NZ_JBKFBF010000116.1:0-309 GCF_053346035.1 Methylobacterium sp. A54F
GTGGGCGCGAAGCAGTCGGTGCCGTGGGGGCGGGTGACCAAGCGCATCCTGCCGGTGACGCTGACCTACTTCTGCTACGGCTGGACCCTGTGGCTGTTCCTCGGCTGGCTGCCGACCTTCTTCAAGCAGAGCTACGGGCTCGACCTGAAGAACTCCGCGCTGTTCGCCTCGGGCGTGTTCTTTGCGGGCGTCGTCGGGGATACGCTCGGCGGCGTCCTCAGCGACGGCATCCTGAAGCGCACCGGCAACCTCAAGCTCGCCCGGCTGTCGATCATCGTGGTCGGCTTCCTGGGGGCGGCCGTGAGCCTG
>NZ_JBKFBF010000117.1:0-309 GCF_053346035.1 Methylobacterium sp. A54F
TCGAGGCGTTTCGCTGGGCCCTCCTCCCCACCGCCGCCCCGCACCTCTTCGCCCTCGGGGTGAGCGTCGTCGCGGCCGCGGTCCTCGTCGGGAGCGGGCTCCTGTTCTTCCGGCGCATGGAGCGCTCTTTCGCGGATGTGATCTGATGTCGACGGCGATCAGCGTTCAGGGATTGGGCAAGGAATACCGGCGCGCGCCCCGCGCCGCACACCAGAACTCGCTGCGCGACGCCCTCGGCGGCGGGCTGCGGCGGCTCGGGGACGGCCTGCGCCGTCCCGCCGGGCGGCGGGCTTCCCCGGCCCGGGAGAG
>NZ_JBKFBF010000118.1:0-309 GCF_053346035.1 Methylobacterium sp. A54F
ACCCGCTCCAACCGCGAGCGGGGCCAGCGCTCAGCCGACCCGGGCCGGCTTGGCCGCCGCGTACTTGCCGTCGACCTTGCCGTCCACCTTCGGGTCGGCGGCCTTGCCGCGGCCGCCCAGCCACCAGGTGCCGAGGCACGCCAGGGCGATCAGGACCAGAACGCCCTGCGCGCCGATCGCTTCCCAGGTGCCGTTGTTGAGGCCGATGTTCGCCACGATGGCCGGGACGCCGCCGCTGCTGAAGGGCAGGACGGCCTGCTCCTGGAACTCCTGGATCGCCTCGCTGACGAGCTTGAGGCCCATGATGAA
>NZ_JBKFBF010000119.1:0-308 GCF_053346035.1 Methylobacterium sp. A54F
CCCTGACACTCGGCCCCGCTCGCGACGCGCGCGGGGCCTTTTTCGTCCGCGCGGGCGTCGGCGGCCTCGCGTTGCACGGGAGCCTCACCCGCTCCCCGGATGTCGCACGGAGCGGAACCGGACGCCCTCCGGGCGCTTGCATAGCCACTGGAATGCCCGATATGCCCCCCGGACTGGGCACACGCACACCGCGATCATCGAAGGACACCGCTGGATGCGACTGGACACGACACGCGCCGCGCGCAAGGCCGCCCTCACCGCCGCGCCGCTGGCGCCCCTGATCCTGGCGGCGAGCCCGGCCCCGGCCC